>CAMBBY010000399.1 GCA_945863825.1 uncultured Prevotella sp.
TGTTCCAAGACGCGAAGGAGCGGGAGCCTGGTGCTGTTCGGCAGCAGAATTGTCAAGACTCATCGCCTGCATCGACGGAATGCCACATATCAAGGACATTCTCAGTAAGAAAAGCATAGAATTCATGACCCGCGAACAGCCTGATCATAATTTCTCTATCGGTTGGAATTTCACTGCCAAGGGAAGACCTTGGATTAGAACAGGTTCGCTTTCTGGAACATCCGCACTCATCCTGAAATATCCTGATGGACAATGCTGGATTCTGATTACCAACACCTCCACCTGGAAGGGACATGGTTTCTCCAATGACTCCATGACATTCTTCGAAAAACTGAGACAGAAATACATGGCAGATATGCCGAAAAAAGACCTTTTTACGCATTTAGAGAAATGATAAAATAAAAGCCTCTTATCAAAGGTTCAAATATAAAAAAGCCCCTAAAAGTCCACAATAAAAAAAGTCATTTGTAAGCCCCACATAAAGGGACTGACAAATGACTTTTTCTTTTCGTCATACTATTTTTCTATTATCACACTATTCTTCTTTTTATCATACGATGTACGCTGACAATACCAAGCAGTTATTCCTTTCTTTTCCAGATATTTCCCACCTTCCTGCGAATCGCCACAATATTGAGGAGCGAAACTATCAGGAACAATACCGCTCCCAATCCTATGGCAGGCAGCATACTGCCATCTTCCACATCAGGATACAAGGTCTCGATGAAATCCATATAATAGTTGCGGATAAAGAAAAGAGCCACCCAGGCAATCACCAGCACAGCCACATTCAGCCCCATTGTCAATATCTGATAAGGTCTTGAAACCTGCGCTGGACTATAGCCGATAAGCAGCAAATTCTCCAACTTGGATGAGTTTTTCTGAACCAGCAGATAGATACTCAGCATAAGAATATAGAAACTCAAAGCAGAAATCACCAGACCGATGACCATCACCATCATGACAATCATACGGAGGAAATAAGTCGTCTTCTCAGCATCCAACTTATCCGTTTCCACCTCATAACCATGATTATCGAGATATTGACTGATATTCTCATCCGCAGGATTTCCCACCTCAACAATCAAACGGGTAGGATCACTATGATCTTCTGGGGCAAATTCCTGATTACTCCAGTCCATAAACGCCTGAGGAACAAGGATCGTATTCAGACGGGAAGAGAAACCGATCACCTTACCCTTAAACTGTTCCTTCTTGCCCCCAGCCTGGATGAAAATCTGAAAATCAATCATGCCCATCAGTCCATCACTGATTTTAGGAAGAGAATGACTCTGGGCAAAACCGAAATTGTACATATTAATATAGGTACGAGGCAGAATAATCGGAACCTCATGCGCCCCAGGCTCATACTTCCAGTCTTTCAGCGGAACATCCACAAAGCCATCCGGAACACTCTCGAAGAACAGTTCCGAGTTGAGCACATTCACACCGTTCACGCCCATAGAAGCATCCACCTTGTATTCAGTAGAAGTAAATTTACCTATTTTCTTCACAAACTTCTGCGATGCAATCTCATCAATCTCACTACCCGCAAAACTATTAGTCCTACCACTGATTGTATTTCCCATACCGATTTTCTTACTCATGATAAGATAATCAGCCTTCATAAAACTATCCTGCTGGGTGAACACAGGCAAGACATCCTGATAAAACTGAAAGCCAAAAAGGACAATCAGCATACCAAATAGATTGGCAAAAGCAAAACCAGCAAACTGCGAGATGCTGATATGTTGCCTAAGTAATTTCCAAACCAAATTCATAACACCAAAACTAAACTATAATCTTACAATCTTTTCATAGGCAAGATCCATGTGCTTACCGATACTGGTGACGATGACCCCAGCGCCCTGTCTCCCCGCTTCTTCCATCATGATGTCTCCCATGATGCGAGAGTTGGTATCATCCAGGTGACTGATAGGCTCGTCGGCCAAGATAAAATCGAAAGGCTGGCAGAGGGCACGAATCATAGCCACACGCTGCTGCTGACCGAAGGACATACGCCCTATCTTGGCATCCACCTTATCCGCAATGCCCAATCTGTCAAACCATTCCAGGATGGTATCTTTCTTCTGAAACCCTGTGATTTTATTCTTGATTTCGACATTCTCCATCGCCGTGAGTTCAGGGAAAAGACGAAGTTCCTGAAAGAGATGACTGATATGGCGCTTTCTCACCTCCACCCAATCTTTCACCTGATAATGAGCGGTCACATCCTTGTCAAACATCACGCTTCCGCTATAGTCGTGACGATAACCCAAAACATAACTGCAGAAAGTACTTTTACCCTTTCCGCTGTCTGCCTCAACAAGATAAAGATGCCCTTTCTCAAAAGAGACATCCTGCTGCCAGATCTCCGAATCAAGATCAGTGCGCTGCGCAAAGACCTGAGGGAGAACAGATTGAAACTGAATTGTTTCCACTTTGATATATATATTTTAAAAACTTAGTTATTTATATTTTAAAAAACTTAGTTTACCATTACTTCAATGTATATACGACGGAATTGAGATTTCCGAAAATCGGACTCAGCAGCGAAGTAACTGCCGCCATGGCCTCACCAACGTTACCGGTTTTATTGAGATTGATGACCATCGCCAACTTCTGTCCCTTGATTTCTTTTCTGATGTCCGCAGAAACCGGATGATTAGAACGCTTGATGGCATAGGAAGCAAGCAGTTCGTCACTTCCGCTGAAGAACTGTTTGTCATCGCTTACACCGAAATAGAAAGACGTTTTCCCATCCGTATAATAACTGTCTCTTATACACATCTCCGAGCCCACGAGACTAAGGCGAATC
>CAMBBY010000400.1 GCA_945863825.1 uncultured Prevotella sp.
ATATGCTATATCAAGTATAATGTATCAGAAAGACAAGCCCACGAAAAACTAATAAAAGATTAGTTTTTCGTGGGCTTGTCTTATTTCCATCATGTCACACACAAACAGACTATTTTAAGCTATTTTATCCCTGTTACCGCCCACGATAATACAAATAGTGTTAAAAACACACTTTAGAACAAAAATAATGAGGAAAAAGTATTGTACTTTCGAGATAAAGTATTAATTTTACACCCAAATAATAAAGTTTCTAATAATCAACCTAAAAAATGAAAGATATCAAAAATCTAATTTTGGGAGCTGGCTTAGTAACAGTCATGCTTTCTGCATGTGAGAATTCAAACCTCACACAGTCTGGTTTAAATCCTGCTGATTTCGACTCAACTGTCCTCGGCAAGAAAACGGAGTTGATTACCCTCAAGAACAATCAGGGTATGGAAGTTTGTCTTACCAATTATGGTGGACGCGTAGTTTCCATTTCTGTGCCAAACAAGGATGGTAAGCCAACAGACGTTGTATTGGGTTATGACAATATTCACCAGTATGCCGACACTCTCAACTCACCATCAGACTATGGTTCTTCTGTAGGTCGTTATGCCAACCGCATCAAGGACTCCAAATTACAGTTGAATGGCCAGACCTATCAGTTGAAGGCAAACGACAATGGCAACTGTCTGCATGGTGGCGGTGCCACAGGCTGGTTGAACCAGGTTTACGACGTAACAGCCAAAAACGATTCATCCGTTACATTCACTATCCATGCTAAGGATGGCGAGAATGGTTTCCCTGGTAATGTAACAGCAACAGCCACCTATACTGTCAAGAGCGACAACACCCTTGATATCGTATTTGGAGCAACAACAGATAAGGAGACTGTCATCAATATGACCAACCATTCCTACTTCAATCTCAACGGCAATCCTTCCAAGGAAGGTTTCGACCAGATTATGTATGTGAATGCCGACAAGTTCACTCCTTCAGACAAACTCTATATTCCTACAGGAGAAATCAAGGATGTGACAGGTACTCCTATGGACTTCCGCACTCCTACAGAAATTGGCAAGAAGGTGGATTACAACTTTGAGCAGATTAAGAATGCTACAGGTTATGACCACAACTGGTGCCTGAACACATACAAGAATGGCAAGGGCGATGACAAGACTGTTTGCGCCAGCCTCTACTCTCCTAAGAGTGGAATCCTGCTTGAAGTATTCACCAATGAACCAGGTATTCAAGTCTATACCGGTAACTTCCAGGGCACAGGCATCTCTTGCAAGCATGGCATCAAGTATCCTAAGCATGTAAGTGTATGCTTCGAGAGCCAGAAATATCCAGACTCTCCTACCAAGATTTCACAGGGAGTGAAGGATTGGACTGACGCAACCTTAAAACCAGGCGAGAAATACTACTCTCACCTTGCTTATAAATTTAGCGTAAAGAAATAAGACTCCTCTTATCAAAGCCTTTTCCTTATTCATTTAAGGAAAGGCTCTGAAAACTCAACAAAGAGAAGAAAACTCTATAAAGGGGAAAAGATAAAACTATTAATAATAAACACAACAATCTTATAGTAAAATTATGAATTGGAATTCAACAGAATTCGTATGGCTGGATTGGACAGTACTCGCCATTGGTGTAGTTGGCGTTATTTGGGCAGTATGGCATGCGATTGTGAAAGACAGAAAGGCTCAGAAGGGCGAAGACTCTTCTGCTTACCTCTTCGGTAAGGGCGAGCCATGGTATGTTATCGGTATGGCTATCTTCGCAGCCAACATCGGTTCAGAGCACCTCGTGGGTCTTGCTGGTACTGGTGCCAAGAGCGGTGTAGGTATGGCTCACTGGGAAATGCAGGGTTGGATGATCCTGATCCTCGGTTGGTTGTTCGTACCATTCTATCAGTTGCTCATCAACAAGATGGGTAAGATCATCACCATGCCTGACTTCCTGAAGTTCCGCTATACTCAGCGTACAGGTTCATGGCTCTCTATCATCACACTCGTTGCTTACATTCTCACCAAGGTGAGCGTTACTGCACTTACAGGTGGTATTTTCTTCGAGTATCTCTGGGGTTTGAATTTCTGGGTAGGCGCTATCGGTTTGATCATCCTCACCACCATCTTCACCGTATTCGGCGGAATGAAGGGTGTAATGACTCTGTCAACCATCCAGACTCCTATCCTCGTCATCGGTTCATTCCTCGTGCTCTTCCTCGGTCTCTCTACCCTTGGCGGTGGAAGCGTCTCTGCAGGTTGGGCAGATATGATGGACTACTGCGGCAAGTTGAACAACGGATATGGTACAACCCACATGTTCCACTGGGAGGCAGGTGACTCAATGTATCAGGAGTATCCAGGTTTCGTAGTATTCATCGGTGCAACCATCATTGGTTTCTGGTACTGGTGTACTGACCAGCATATCGTTCAGCGTGTACTCGGTCAGGTTCCTGGCGAAAGCAACGTAGAGGTAATGAAGCGTGCCCGCCGCGGTACTATCGCAGCCGGTTTCTTCAAGGTTCTCCCTTGCTTCATGTTCCTCATTCCAGGTATGATTGCAGCAGCCTTGGCTCAGAAGGGCGCAATCCAGATGAACGAGACTGATGCAGCCTTCGCCATCATGGTAAAGACCGTTCTTCCTGCAGGTATCAAGGGTATCGTAACCATCGGTTTCATCTGCGCACTCGTTGCTTCATTGGCAGCATTCTTCAACAGCTGTGCTACCCTCTTCACCGAGGACTTCTACAAGCCATTGAAGAAGGGAATGTCTGAGGCTCACTACGTACTCGTTGGCCGTATCGCTACCGTAGTAGTTGTA
>CAMBBY010000401.1 GCA_945863825.1 uncultured Prevotella sp.
GAGATTCGCCTTAGTCTCGTGGGCTCGGAGATGTGTATAAGAGACAGAATATCAGTATTGTGGGCAATCTGTACAAGATTATCGAGTTTCACGCCCTTACGAACGTAGGTAGAACCCATTGTAGAACGGTCGATACAAGTATTGGCACCGATTTCTACATTGTCCTCGATGGTAACGATACCAATCTGTGGAATTTTATCGTAGCCTTCTGGACCTGGAGCGAATCCGAAGCCATCAGAACCAACTACGCTACCTGCATGGAGGGTCACATTGTCGCCCAATTTGCATCCGTGATACACGGTTACGTTAGGGTAGATGAGCGCATTCTTGCCCACTTTCACTCCCTCACCGATATATGCGTGAGGATAAATCTGGCTACCTTCACCCACTTCTGCGCCATCGCTGATGTAAGCAAAAGCACCTACGTAAACACCTTCAGCCACCTTGGCTTTTGGAGAAACAAAAGCCAATGGGTCGATGCCTGTTTTCTTAGGCTTCATAGAATCATACATCTGGAGCAGTTTAGCTACACATTCGTATGCATTCTTCACGCGGATCAGCGTAGCGCTGACAGGCTTTTCCAGTTCCACGCTTTCGTCGATGAGGACGATGCTTGACTTTGTTTCGTACACGTAGTGGGTATATTTCGGGTTAGAAAGGAACGAGATTGCGCCTTCCTTACCTTCTTCGATTTTGGCGAAGGTGTTCACGGTTACGTTCTCATCACCTTCTACCTTGCCCTGAACAAGCTGGGCAATTTGCTGAGCGGTAAATTCCATATTTATCTATTCTTTTTGATTTTAGCCAGCTTTAACCAGCCGGCTGGTTTGCTTTGCTTTTTTATTTGGTGCAAATATAGTAAAAAAGTTTCGAATTCTTGTAATTATCTTATAATATTTCGCTTTTTTTCCAAACAAACCACTATTTTTTAGGCGCAAAGCCTCATTCTTGATGAAACATTGCGCCTAAAAGATACTTTTTAATCTTTCTATAGAGTCTGGTCTTACTCTTTTAGAGTTTAGCCAATTCTACAGCCATTTGCTCCTGGAGTTCCTTCGCCTTCTGACCAGCTACTTCGGAGAAGTCATCACCATTGCTGGCATAGATGATGCCGCGAGAAGAGTTGACGAGCAGACCGCAGTCCTTGATTATGCCATATTTGCAAACTTCCTGCAAGCTTCCGCCCTGTGCACCTACGCCAGGTACGAGGAGGAAGTGGTTAGGAGCTACCTTGCGGATGTCCTCAAACATGCTGCCTTGAGTAGCACCTACTACGTACATCATGTTTTCGTCGTTGCCCCATTCCTGACTCTTTTTCAGTACTTTCTCGAAAAGTCTTTCACCTTCCTTATCCTCTGTGAGCTGGAAGTCGTGGCTACCCTTGTTGCTGGTAAGAGCCAACAGAATCACCCATTTTCCCTCATACTCGAGGAATGGCTTCACTGAATCCTCGCCCATGTAAGGAGCCACGGTGAGAGAATCGAGGTCATACTCCTTGAAGAAAGTCTGGGCGTACATCTTGGATGTGTTGCCGATATCGCCACGCTTAGCATCTGCGATGATGAAGTGGTTAGGGTAGTACTTCTTGAGGTACTTCACGGTGTTCTCGAAGGCAATCATGCCATATACACCACGACTCTCATAGAAAGCGAGGTTTGGCTTGTAGGCTACACAGTAAGGTGCTGTTGCATCAATGATAGCCTTGTTGAACTTGAAGATCATACTTGCCTCTGCACCCTGGATTTCTTCACTTTCGGTGATACATGTTGGCAATTTATCGATATCAGTATCAAGACCTACGCAAAGGAAACTTTTCTTGGCGAAGATCTGCTCTACTAGTTCTTTTCTATTCATATTCTTTATGGATTTTACAGTTCGGTTTCTTTCAGTTTTTCTGCGTTTTCTGCCACGGTCAGCGCATCGATCATGTCCTGGATGTTTCCACCGAGGAATCCATTCAGATCGTGAGTAGTGTATCCGATACGGTGGTCGGTTACGCGTCCCTGTGGGAAGTTGTATGTGCGGATTTTCGCACTGCGGTCGCCCGTAGATACGAGGCTCTTGCGGCGGCTTGCGATATCATCAACATACTTCTGATGCTCTCGGTCGTGGATGAATGTATAGAGTCGGCTCAAGGCGCGCTCCTTGTTCTTAGGCTGGTCGCGGGTCTCTGTACATTCGATGAGGATTTCCTCTACCTCGCCTGTATTTGGGTTTTTCCAAGGATAGCGAAGGCGGACACCAGATTCCACCTTGTTGACGTTCTGACCGCCGGCGCCTGAACTTCGGAAAGTATCCCATTTGATGTCGCCCTCGTTGATGTTTACCTCAAACTTGTCTGCTTCTGGCAGAACGGCTACTGTGGCTGCTGATGTGTGCATACGTCCTTGAGTCTCGGTAGCAGGCACGCGCTGAACGCGGTGAACGCCAGATTCATATTTCAGCGTACCGTAAACATCTGTTCCGCTCACAGCGAAGTCGATTTCCTTATATCCACCAACGGCGCCCTCAGAGACAGAAGTCACGCTCACGGTCCAACCCTTAGACTCGCAGTATTTCTTGTACATACTGAAGAGGTCTCCAGCGAAGAGAGCTGCCTCGTCGCCGCCTGCACCACCACGGATTTCCATCTGCACGTTCTTGGCATCTTCAGGATCCTTAGGAACCAGGGCTATCTTGATTTCCTCTTCGAGTTTTGGCTGCAAAGCCTCGTTCTCGTTGAGTTCCTCACGTGCCATTTCCTTAATTTCAGGGTCACTTTCGTTGGCGAGAATGTCTTTAGCCTCCTTTATACTGTTC
>CAMBBY010000402.1 GCA_945863825.1 uncultured Prevotella sp.
CACAAGGAGTATCGTCGGCAGCGTCAGATGTGTATAAGAGACAGGATGTACATTGACAACTTCTCCTCTGTTGCTCTCAAACAAAGAGGTCAACATGATACCGGTCGGCATGATATATTTACTATCAGTAGAACAAACTATTTCCATTTTTATGTTTTTTGTACTACTATTAATACGTGAATTAAATCTTTTTATTATCTTTGCAGTCATAAAAAAAATAACTTATGCAAAAAGAATTAATATCAGAGCTATTTTCACCATTGGTGAGTTTCATCATTACTACAAGCAAACATCAAAAAGAATATCTTGTAGAATGCATTAAAAGTATCCTACAACTCTCCCTGAATCCTAAAGAGAGAGAAATTATTCTCATTGACGATGGTAGCGATATCTGTCCTTTGAATGATTTGGCGGAATATCTGCCAAATATCATCTACCTGCGCCAACCTAACCAGGGCGTAAGCGTAGCACGCAACTATGGTATGAAAATCGCTACTGGAAAATATATCCAGTTTATTGATGGTGATGATTATATCCTAAAAGCAGCGTATGAACACTGTCTGGATATCGTGAGATACCATCAACCAGATATCGTTACATTCAATTACTGCAAAAATAATAAGAATATAGAGCCTTCATACGAATTGCCGACACCTGTTACTGGTACAGATTTTCTTAACAATAACAACCTCCATGGTGCTGCATGGTCGTATATTTTCCGCCACAGTATCGTTGGAAGCCTGCAGTTTACTCCAGGTATCGTTTATGGAGAAGATGAGGAATTTACTCCTCAACTCTTCTTGCGTGCAGAAAGGATTTTCAAGATCAATACTGAGGCTTATTTCTATAGAGACAACAAAAATTCGGTAAGCCATCAATATCATAAGGAGAAAATTCAGCTGCGTATGGACAATAGCATGGAAGTCCTTTTACATCTTCAGCAACTGTTGGACAAGATACCTGTGGCTGAGCGTCAGGCCCTAAACCGCCGTATCGCCCAACTCACGATGGACTATCTGTATAATAATATTCGTCTGAACCATTCTCTGATCAGTTTGAATAAATGTATCAAGCAGCTGAGATCACATGGACTATATCCGCTTCCTGACAAGGATTATACCAAGAAATATACGATGTTCAGAAAAGCTATCAGTACTTACCTGGGAAGAATCGGCCTTTTACTTTTCATTAAGAAATAAACAAGTTTTCTACTTATCATAATAAAAGTGCCCATTTTTTTAATATTTTAGACAAAACTGATAGTTGATAGAAAAAATGAAAATTCTACTTTTAGGCGAATATAGCAATGTTCATGCCACGCTTGCCGAAGGACTTCGCAAGTTGGGGCATCAGGTCACCGTTTTGTCGAACGGTGACTTTTGGAAAAATTATCCACGGGATATCAACCTGGTAAGAAAGCCGGGAAAGCTTGGCGGAATGCTTTATTTGGCCAAGTTATTAACAAATGTGCATAAACTACGTGGATATGACATTGTACAACTCATCAATCCAATGTTTTTAGAATTAAAAGCAGAACGCATCTTCCCTATCTACCGCTATTTACGCCGACATAATAAAAAGATAATACTGGGTGGATTTGGCATGGATTACTATTGGGTAAATGTATGTTGTAAAGATAAACCTCTGAGATACAGCGACTTCAATATCGGTGATGAGTTACGGACCAATGCTGATGCGCTGAAAGAAAGAAAAGACTGGCTTGGAACGGAAAAGGAACGTCTCAACAAGATGATAGCGGAAGATTGTGATGGAATCGTAACTGGACTCTATGAATACTGGGCATGTTATCAACCAAGTTTTCCACAGAAAACTACATTTATCCCCTTTCCTATCCATACTTATCCACAATATTCCAACATTTCTGATGACATCCATAAAAAGATAAAACTATTCATCGGTATCAGCAAAAGCAGAAGCGAATATAAAGGCACAGACATCATGCTCAAGGCTGCACAGGCCATTGCTCAGAAATATCCCGATCAGGTAGAACTTCGTGTGGCGGAAGGTGTACCATTTGCTGAATATGTAGAAATGATGAATGGCAGCGATGCTATCCTCGACCAGCTCTACAGTTATACTCCAAGTATGAATCCGCTGGAAGCCATGGCAAGGGGGATTATCTGCATCGGTGGTGGTGAGCCAGAAAATTACGAGATTATACACGAGGATCATTTACGTCCTATTATCAATGTGTTTCCCTATTACGAAAGCGTATATCAGGCACTGGAACATCTTGTATTGCATCCAGAACTCATTCCTTTGCTCAAACGGCAAAGTATTGAATACATCAGCAAGCATCACGACTATATCAAGGTTGCTAAAAGATACGAGGATTTCTATCAGGAAAAGTCAACCTGGCGAACTAATTGACATAACAGAATATTGCTATGTAGTCAACTAAATATAGGAAACTACACTAATTGACATAACAGAATATTGCCCAAATTGTAGTCCTTAGTTTGGGCACTTGTTGCCCGCCTCGTGAGCAACGGTTGCTCGTCTCATGTTCACCGGTTCCCCATCACGTGGTCCCCGAGGGACCGCTTGAAGGTCATAGCAGGAACTTCTGGATCTATCTTATTCCTGATTAGTATTTACATACTTCCTAATAGAAAATGTTCTTGCGTCTAATAGAAATCTTCGTTCAGCGTCGTTGAACGGCGGTTCAAAGACGTTGAATATCCGTTCAACGTCTTTGAATGGACATTCAACGCTGTCTCTTATACACATCTGACGCTGCCGACGATACTCCTTGTGT
>CAMBBY010000403.1 GCA_945863825.1 uncultured Prevotella sp.
GAGATTCGCCTTAGTCTCGTGGGCTCGGAGATGTGTATAAGAGACAGCTCAGGGTCTTTTTCCATCAAATCCATATACTCATCAACCTCTCCTGAGTAGGAGCCAGTTCTTGAACCGCCACTTCCAGAATTGTTTGCACGAACACGACCTGTCTCAGCATTCATTCGCTGGATAGCCTCCTGTGCTTGCCAATGAGAAATTTGACCATCAGCAAGAGCTTTCTTGATAGCCAAGACAGACTTCTTATAATCTGCATCAGTATCATACTTCATCTTCGATAAGTCAAGTCTTCTATTACCTTGTTCTATTCTCTGCTGTCCTTGTTCAGCCTTTTTCTTGTTGTTTTCGTTCTGCATATCGTGATACCTGATTTGCTCAGCAAGAGTAAGGTCGTTATTCCGAGCTTCCTCGTCAAGAGCCATCGCCCTTTGATAACCAGCAAGCCATGCCGCATTATTTCTTTCTCTCTGAGCAACAATGTACTCCTTTAGCTTGTTCACTACCTTAGTCATATCAGACTCAGGATTATGTACCACCTTTGCGCCTTTTGTAGCGAAGTAGATATTGCTGAGCGCACGCAGACCGTCACCGATTGCAGCGATACGAGCCTTCGTGCGTTCCTTCTTCTCTCTTCTCTCTTTCTGTTCTACTGTCTCCTCTTTCTCAGGATTCAGCATCTTATACATATCCGCATAAGATAACTGATTAGGCTGATGTTTCGGCTCCTCCTTCTTGACGATAGGGACAGATGGTTTATCTTCCTCATCTATGGGTACATTTTGATTCACGTCCACCCCATTGGCAATGGCTTGTTGTGTGGCGATAGTCTTAGCCCTGGCAGCCTTCATTGTCACATCGGTGGGAGTGGCAGCGTTTATCTGGTCAATCTTCTTGCCAGCCGCATCAAGTTGCTGCTGGGTGAAGACTGGAGCCTGGGTCTGTGCTACCTTCTGTGCCGCATCCACCCCACTCTGCTGCTTGTTGAGCACACTCTGTGTAGTCTTCAAGCCGTTATTTTGTCGTAACAAGTCTGATGCTTTCATAGGCTATGCTTTTATTTTTTTCAGATCGTACTCAGAAGGTATGCCAATAGTCTTCGCCTTCAAGCCAAGAATATAGTCAGGATTCTTCGCAATGCCATTCACCTGCTGAGTCGCATTCATATTCTGAGCCTTCTTTGCTCCACCCATACCAGCATCAAGCGTTGCAGCGATATTAGCGGCTGTACCAGCCACTCCTGCTACGACATTGGCCGTATCAGCCGACTTCTCTGCTTCCATCTGCATTTGCTGTCCTTGAATGGAACGCTTATTCCGCTGATACTGATGCTCGATAGCATCCTTACGAGCTTCGTTTGCAGCGACTATCTGAGATGTTGTGTCAGCAAGAGTCTTGTTGTTCGCCTCCTTTACCGCAGTAGTGGAGTCTTCTGTACCGCCCATTACGGCCTGTCTACCCTTAGCTGCTCTGTTTCTGTTCTTGATTTGCTCCTGCATCTGAGTGAGCAATCTTACCGTGTCGGCTCGTTTTGTAGGGTCTTCATTATATCTCCTGTCATACCATGCCTGATTTTCTCTCTGTTGCTGGGCTAACATCTGTTCCTGTTTACGTCTCGCATTGCGGTTAGCTATACCGCCAGCGATACTGCTTGCAAGTCCAAGTCCAGCACCTATTAATGCACCTATCATATATATGAAATTATAAATTATTAATAATGATACAAAGATAATCACACCTTATATAATAGCAATCTTATCTATTAATTAAGGTGTCTGCAACTTCACAAAGTTAATGGATAAGGTTTGCACATATCAGGATATAGCTAACTTTGCAGTCAAATAGTTTAGATAAAATGGCAGCAGACAGAAATACTAAAGGTCAGTTCGAGAAAGGTCGGGCGAAGACTGGAGGAAAACAGAAAGGCTACGAGTCTCCTATCACAAAGGAGTTTCGTGAACTGTGTGCTGACTTTACAAGAGCAGCATGGGACGATTTTCAGACTGCTTGGTACAAATGTGAGCCAAAAGATAAAGTCACATCATTTATCAAGATACTGGAACTCAACTGTCCTAAATTACAGACCATCACTCTTGACGATAAGCGTGAGGTTCACAATGCTCTCACCGAGAAGTTGAGACAGATGTCAGAAGAAGAGGGTTAGTGTTATAAATATAGGTTTTTGGTTTTTAGGTTAAAAGATTGTTATTAAGGAGATAGGGAATGCGTGAGCACTCCCTATTTTATTTCCAATTCTTTCTAATTATTTCAAAATTGGAAAGATTTACTATCAGTGACCACTCCATATTTTTTTTGTTCCGTTTTACTACCAAAGTGTTAAATATATATTAAAATCAAGTAAATGTTTGGCTATATCCAAACATTTGTGTATCTTTGCAGCAGATTTAAAAAACAAAAACATTATAACATTAGCCCTACGCATCACGGATAAGCGAGAAATTATGAAGATTAAGACATCAAAGTACAACGAAGTAAGATTATCTGATGTTGCTCAGTACATCAAAGTTCCTGCACAGATAGTAAAGCCATCTGTCACATTAGACGACCTCAAGGAATCTTCTATATTAGAAGATAACGGATATTCGCTTGAACAGAGTGTAGGTGGGTCCTGGAGATTGATGAGAGATGACGTTCTTATATACGACGATCCTGCTTGCGAAGGCCTCAATGAAGCGGAGTCCCCAGCAGTAGCGTTCTTTAGGGGATACTTTAAGGAATACGTGAAGTCATACTCCATGGATTACGAAAACTATCAC
>CAMBBY010000404.1 GCA_945863825.1 uncultured Prevotella sp.
TCCCTTCTGGTTATCGTGCCACACAGTTGGCTAACCCTAACTTGAAATGGGAGGCAGCTACCCAGTATAACGTAGGTTTGGATTACACCCTGTTTGGCAACAGCCTCTATGGTACAGTGGATGCCTATATTAAGAATGTGAAGGATATGTTGATTAATCCTGCTTATCTGGGTGCAACTGGTGAAGGTGGAAATTCATGGCAGAATGGTCCTTCGCTCCGCAACTGGGGTATGGAGTTCACCGTGGGCTATCGCAAGACCTTGGCTAATGGACTTGGCATCGACGTGAACGGCAATCTGGATTTCTTCCGCAACAAGGTTACTTATTTGCCAGCAACAACAACAGGTGCTTACGCTCACACATCTAAGGAAAACCTGGTGCAGAGTGGCAAGTCATATGGTTCTATCGTAGGTTATGTAGCCGATGGAATTTTCCAGAATCAGGAAGAAGTAGATAAGTCTGGACAGCCAAACGCACGTGTCGGTGGATTGAAATACAAGGACTTAGATGGTAAAAATGGAATTACTTCAGATGACCAGACGTGGATTTTCGACCCTGTGCCAGCCTTCTCTTATGGTTTGAATATTGCTCTCAACTACAAGGGCTTTGATTTCAGTATGTTCTGGCAGGGTGTCTATGACCAGGATGTGTATAACAACCAAAAGTTCCAGACCGACTTCTGGGCTATTACTGATGGTGGTTCTAACAAGGGAACCCGTTTGCTCGATGCCTGGAATACCAACAATACCGGTTCTTCTATCCCACGTCTGAGCACCATGAACACAGCCGATGAGGGTCGTGCTTCCTCTTACTACGTTGAGAATGGATCTTACTTGAAGTTGCGCACCTTGCAGGTGGGTTACACCATCCCAAGCAGCATCCTCTCTAAGTTGAAGATGACCAGTGCCCGTGTCTATCTCTCAGGTCAGAATCTTTTGACCATCAAGAGCAATAGCCTGACCTGTTCAGACCCAGAGAATCCAAACTGGAACTATCCACTTTCAACATCCGTATCATTCGGACTTCAGGTAGGTTTCTAAAATGTTTCATATTTTTAAAGAGAATTTTAAGATGAAAAAGTTATATACAATGGTGCTTGCAGCAGCACTGGTAGGAACATTCACCAGTTGTGATGATTTCCTGGATTACACCCCAACAGCTGTGGTTGATGAAGACAAGGCTTTCAGCGAGCCAGACAAGATGGTAAACAGTGCCTATGCGATGTTGGGCGACTGTTGGTATTCTTACCCATTCAACCTTTGGCCATACGGTGACCTTTCTTCAGACGATTGCTTGAAAGGCGGTGGTGGTACCGGTGACACCGGTTATCACGATGTGGAAATCTGGAGTACCTTAACCTCTACTAAGGGCGAACTCGACGAGTTATGGTATCGACTCTATTGTGCCGTTTCCCGTTGCAACCGTGCCTTGGTTTCTTTACAGCAGAATGGTGAGAGCACACTGGGTGCTGAGGTAACCAAGCAGCGTGAGGCTGAGGTTCGCTTTCTCCGTGCTCATTTCTATTTCAAGTTACTTACCATGTATCGCCAGATTCCTTGGATAGACGAGAAGGTTTATGAGGATAAAGCAACAGAGAGCACATCAAACACTCAGTTTACTTACGAGGAATTGTGGGAGAAGGTGATAGCCGACTTCCAGACTGCATACGATGTACTTCCTGCTAAGCAGAAGGATGGCGGTCGTGTCAACAAGATTGCAGCCGCAGGTTATCTGGCTAAGTGTTATCTTACCATTGCCTGGGGTGATGGCTATGAGGCAACCGATGGTGTTGACCATATTAATAAGGAGTATATGCAGAAGGTTGTCGACTATACTGATGTGGTGAAGAATTCAGACTATGGTTACATGGCAGACTTCGGCGACATCTTCCTGCCAGACAATAAGAACAGCAAGGAGTCTGTTTTTGCTGTCCAGACTTCCGACTATAGCGAGGACCATACCACCTTCGGACGTGCCAACTGGTCTAATATGCTGAATGGCTGTTGGGGTATTTGGTCTTGCGGATGGGATTTCCACAAACCTTCACAGGACCTGGTGAATGCCTTCAAGACCAAGAACGGACTTCCTGAGTTTGATGACTACAACAAGACTTGTGATTATCCTGTAAATGGTGAGCCTAATAGTCAGAAATGGGATCCACGTTTGTTCCATACTGT
The DNA here is from genome assembly GCA_945863825.1 of uncultured Prevotella sp. Lineage (GTDB taxonomy): Bacteria > Bacteroidota > Bacteroidia > Bacteroidales > Bacteroidaceae > Prevotella. The sequence goes on from CAMBBY010000404.1 coordinate 2,178, forward strand.
AGGAATGCCTACCTTCCCATATAAATATGAGTCAGAATACACGATGACTACAGCCAACTCTCGTACGCCAAACGTTTACGGTTACTATACCTCTCTGAAGGAAGTACCACAGCGTTCAAAGGGTGAAACTTACAATGGCTCTTGGCAGGCGTTTGCCATGAACGACTATGTGCTCCGTTATAGCGACATTATGCTGATGCGCGCTGAGGCTTTGATAGAGTTAGGCAAATTGGCAGAGGCTCGTACCATCATCAACGATATCCGTCAGAGAGCCAAGAATTCTGTGGATAAGCATATTGAATATGCCAAGGATCAATGTGATATAGCCCTCTATCCGGAGTCTTATTTCCAGGATAAGGAGACGGCAAGAAAGTGTCTTCGCTGGGAGCGTCGTCTGGAAATGGCTATGGAGAACGGCCGCTTCTTCGACTTGCGCCGCTGGGGCATTGCTTCTGAGACATTGAACAAGTATTTTGCATCAGAGCAGAACGATAAGTATGGAGAGCAGACATACGCTCAATACCTGAAGGATGCCAAGTTTACTCCAGGCAAGAACGAGTTCTATCCGGTTCCATATAACCAGCTGTATTAC
>CAMBBY010000405.1 GCA_945863825.1 uncultured Prevotella sp.
TCCATCTGTCAAATCAGACCAGCGTGGTCGCTCTTGACGCATCCGCCATCAACCGAGTCAATACCGTTTATATGACCATTTACTTCTTGGGAGGTTCTGCCGGTACATTTGTTTCTGGTCTATTCTGGCAACATTATGGATGGACGGGTGTGGTAGGGGTAGGAGTAGCCTTTACCACAGCTTCCTTGCTTGTTAATTGCTTCAACTCTAAAACGGCATAAGGGTGGATGTCAAATATTCTTTCAGCCTGAATATAGTAATGCAGACCATGGTAAATGGAATGGCTACAGACTCATTGCCTGAAAACAAAGAGAATCTTTGTAGGAATAGGAAACAAACCGATAACAATATGGCGACAAAAGATGGTTTTATCATCCGTCCAATCAAGAAGATGGATAATGCTTAAATGGTTCGTCTGATACGATGTATTATTGATGAATGTGGCGTGTCGCGTACAGGTATGGTGTATGATGACCCTGCCACGGACTGCATCAGTCAGTCGTTTGAAAATGCAAATGCAGAAATCTCGAACTATACCTTCAAAATAATCCTGGAATTTGCTTTGAATAGAAAAGGGCAGGATCATGGTGCTTTGAGCCATGGCTTTGCCTTTTCAAAAGGAAAACTTATTCTTTCTTTATCCCAATCTTGTATTTTTAACTCCGATTTGCTTGTTGTTCTCAGAATTTTTGCTTAACTTTGTGCAAAAATCAAAACGGTGCAGATTATGGCAGCAAAATTCTATCCTGTAGGCATTCAGACATTCTCGGAGATTATCACCAAGAATTATCTCTATGTTGACAAGACCGGTTACATCCATCAGATGACCCATTCTGGCAAGAAATATCTTTTTCTGAGACGCCCTCGTCGATTCGGAAAGTCGCTTCTTGTCTCTACCTTACAAAGCTACTTCGAAGGAAAGAAGGAACTTTTCAAGGGATTGGAGATGGAAAGGCTGGAACAGGATTGGGTGGAATACCCTGTCTTACATTTTGATCTGTCGGGTGGCAAGCACATGCAGGAGGATGCGCTGGTACGCTATCTTCTCTTTATTCTGAAACAGCATGAAGAGAAATGGGGAATCATGACGGATGCGCCCGACCCAAATGTAAGATTGCTCAATCTCATCAGCAAAGTTTATAAGCAAACCGGCAAGCAGGTGGTCATTCTCATCGACGAATACGATGCGCCCCTCCTGGATGTGGTGCACGAGGAAAACCAGCTGGCGGCTCTCCGTCAGATTCTTCGCAATTTTTTCAGTCCCTTGAAGGATTCTGACTCCATGCTGCATTTTGTATTCCTCACGGGCATTACCAAGTTTTCGCAGCTCAGCATCTTCAGCGAGTTGAACAACATCACCAATATCAGCATGCTCCCCGAGTATGCGGGCATTTGTGGTATTACCAAGGAGGAGATGCTTACCCAGTTAAAAGAGGGAATACAGGAACTGGCAGAGGCAAAGAACTGGACGATAGATGAGACGCTGAGCCGACTCAAGGATTATTATGACGGCTATCATTTTGCATCAGAATCGCCTGATATCTTCAATCCGTTCAGTTTGCTCAGCAGTCTTTCGCTAAAGCGGGTAGAGCCATTCTGGTTTTCTACGGGAACTCCTACCTATCTCATCAATATGATGAAGAAGTTTGGTGTCAACTTCAGCGATTTCGCCGAATCCATGGAAGCGGGCGTTTCAGACTTTGATGCGCCTACAGAAACGATGACAACTCTTACGCCTCTGCTCTATCAGAGTGGCTATATTACAATCAAGGATTATGAAGAGGCTTACGATTCCTATACTTTGGGTATTCCGAACAGAGAAGTGCGGCTGGGACTGACCAAGGCGCTGATTCCTTACTATGTAACGCCTAACACGCAGAATGCCAATAATACGACCCGCAATATGGCTCGTGCCTTCGATAAGGAAGACCTGGGACTGGCCTTGCAATATTTGCAGACTTTCCTGGGCACGGTTCCATATTGTGCCCATACGGACTATGAGGGGCATTATCAGCAGATGTTTTATGTCATCTTCTCGCTTCTTACGGCTTGGATGGTAGATGTAGAAGTACATACTCCGAATGGCAGGGTTGATATCGTGGTCATGACGAAATCTCGTCTTTACTTGATAGAGTTGAAACTTAACCAGAATGCCCAGGTGGCGATGCAGCAGATCAATCTCAAGAACTATCGCCAGCGTTTTGCCTTGTCGGGCCTTCCTATAACCAAGGTCGGGGTGAATTTTGATAGTACTACGCATAACATCACGGATTGGGTCGTGGAGTGAGGAAGGCCTTTTCTTGTTCTAAAGCTCTAGTTGTTGTCTTGTAGTAGCCATTTCCAGATAGGTACTACCTCTATCGTATAGCCATCTGCCATTATTTGGGTCTGGTAATCACGGGTGATGATGTAGCCGTGATAGCCTGGAAAGGCTTTCAGAAATTTAATCAGTCCTCCTACTTCTCGCTCGCAGGTTGCCTCATCATTCAGATTGTAAGATACCTGGATGGCCAACTGGGCGGAAGGAACGCAGAAATCTATCTCTACGTTCTTGTTGAAATAATAGAGCAAGGTTTCTTCTGTCGTGTTTCTGAATCTTCTGTTCAGTTCTATCGCCACCATATTCTCCAACAGCTTCGTTTCTCCCTGAAACAAAAAGAGATTGAGTATTCCATTATCGGCAACGTATCTTTTTTGAAGTGTTGCCTGTTCTGTCATAGGTGAAACCAGATTCGGAATCGGGAAGAAGAGATACGCATCTTGCAT
>CAMBBY010000406.1 GCA_945863825.1 uncultured Prevotella sp.
GTCCTGAGTCAGCTGTAGGCATACCCATATCCACTTTCACCTCGTCATCTACTGCAGCCAGAAGATTGATTCTTCCATCCTGTACATCCTCAGCCTGCTGAATGATAGAGAACTGACCTGGCAAGTTCATGGCCTTGCGATAATAGGCTGCCACTTTTGGCGAGCCATATATAATAGGTGTACAGAGTTCCAGCATTTCTGGCTCTGCAAAGGTTTTAAAAATGAGTTCATATCCGATACCATTGGTATCTCCGTGGGTGATAGCCACCCTTACTTTCTGATTGTCCATATATTATATTTTGATGTATTTATTTGAATCTTATGATATTTATCTGAAACTCGCGATGGTTTCAACTTCAGCTTACGAGGTTTTTATCTGATAGTTGTCAGCACAGCTTCCAACTGCTTGATTAAATTTCTTTTCTTCATTTCAGGAGCATAGACGAAACCTATCACTACGATGATTTCATTCTTCCGACCGGAGATTTTTCCATTCTTTTGTCTTCTGATGATTTTCATCACATAGGGACCACCCATAGCATCTCCTTCCATCTCCCACAGCCCCCGTTCTCCGAGTCTTGGGATGACCATATACATTTCATCGGTCTCTCCCAGCATATTTTTCTGAAGTACACTGTCTATCTGTACTTTGTCTGCCAAGGATAGAGAGATTCCATTTGACGGATATTCTTCTGTTCCAGATGAGGTCTCCTTTGAAGAAAGATTTCCACTCGCAGAAAGAGCTTTCCTTGAAGAATGATTTCCACCCGCAGAAAGATTCTCTCTTGAAGAATGATTTTCTCTTGCAGATGGGGTTTCCTCCGAAGAATTGATTTTGAAAATCAGCAGATTCTTCATTCCGGAATTCGTATTATTGGAATACCAGACGAAATCCTTTGCTTTCTTGCTGGCATCCATATCGAGCGGGATCCGCATATCAAGACCGAAGAGCCGCTTTACCTCTTTCTGCTTCTCTACATTCTGCCGGATGACAGACGCCAGATGCTTCAGTTCCAATTCGTCCAGTATCTGGCGGAGTCTCATTCCATCCAGGCGGCTTTTCAACTGTTCTACGGTCTGCGCCTTGATACGGATAATGACTTGCGGAGCAGCATTGACATCCTTGCTGATTTTCACTTCAAAGTCACGATTTCTCTTATCCACATCCACGACTACCCGGTTTCTTACCGTCTGATACAGACTTGTCAGTTTTCCTTTTCTCACCTGTATGATATTGAACATGGGTTCCGGCTGAGGCATATCTGGCACACTCTCCTGCAAGATAGCAGTTACGATGTGATTCGTATCTCCTTCAAGCACCACCTCATAGGGCTGACCGATACTTTCAGGAAGCCGATTGCTCTTTCCGTCTTTGCAACAAGCCAGCATGAATACAAAGCAGATTGCAAGAAATAATCTCAGATATTTCCAATTCATCATTATTCTATCATCGTTTTGTCGCTTATCTTCAAAAGAAAGGTCTTCAGCTCAGGAGAAATACATTCATTCACAGAGTAAAGTCTTTGAACTATTTGATCAAAAGGACAACACCTGTCGAGAAGAAAAGCTCCTATCAAGAATACTCTCGGCAAGAGCCCCCTACCAAGAGAAAAGACTTTCTATCGAAGAAGAAACGGGATTATCGCGAAGAACGTTCTTCGTCCTCGTGCTCTCTGATTTCTCCGATTTTCTTGGATGTACTGAGCAAGCCACAAGCTGCATAGATATCCTGTCCGCGACTGGCACGGATGGTCGTAAAGACTCCGTGAGAAGTGAGATAATCACGGAACTGTTCCATTTTCTCATCATTGACACCCTGCAACGGGATGTCCGGAATCTGATGGAAACGAATCAGATTGAAACGGCAGTCGAGACCCTTCACCAACTTGATGATTGCCTTGGCGTGCTGCATACTGTCGTTCACTCCCTTGAACACGATATATTCGAAAGACAAGCGACGCTGGTGAGAGAAATCATAATTGCGGAGCAGTTCCACAACCTGTTCTATACCCATACCCTTCTCGGCTGGCATCAGTTCTGCTCGCTCAGAAGGTATCGGATCGTGCATCGAGATAGCCACATGGCACTCGCTCTCTTCGAGGAATCGCTTCAACTTGTTTTTGACGCCCACCGAACTTACTGTGATACGTTTCGGACTCCATGCCCAGCCATAGTCAGCGGTCAGGATTTCCGTGGCACGCAACACATTATCCAGGTTGTCCATCGGCTCGCCCTGTCCCATAAACACAATATTGGTGAGTTTGTCCACCTCTGGCAGGGAGTAGATCTGATTGAGGATATCGCCAGCAGGCAAACTTCCTTCAAACCCCTGCTTACCAGTCTGACAGAAGAGGCAGTTCATCTTGCATCCCACCTGTGATGATACACAGAGCGTGGCACGGTCTTTGTCGGGGATATAGACCGTCTCTACAAACTTTCCGCTGCGTGTAGGGAAGAGATACTTGATGGTACCATCTACGGAGTGCTGTGCATCGGTATATCCGGCACATCCTATCTCATATTCTGCGGCCAGCTTGGCACGGTTAGCTTTCGAGATATTAGTCATCTCGTCGATACTCTTCACATGCTGTTCATAGAGCCATTTCGCCATCTGCCCACCCGTGAAGGCAGGCATACCCAAGTCCTTAGCCACTTGCTTCAATTCAGCAAGGGTAAGCCCCAAAAGATATTTTTTTTCATCATTCATAGTGCAAAGATCTGTCTCTTATACACATCTCCGAGCCCACGAGACTAAGGCGAATCT
>CAMBBY010000407.1 GCA_945863825.1 uncultured Prevotella sp.
AGATTCGCCTTAGTCTCGTGGGCTCGGAGATGTGTATAAGAGACAGCCGCAGACACCGCAGAAGTGGGTATTCTGGTCCCAGTAGTTCAATTCCTGACACTTGCCAGCCTTCTGGTAGAGTGCCGGAGAGAGCTTGTAGAAACTGGGACGGAGCCCGCACATCTCGTATTTCGGATTGTCTGTGATAGGTTCAGGAATAGTGAACGTTTTCACCTCCGTACCATCCTCCATTGGAGTAATGTTGAGGATATGTGTCCAGGGCTTCGTCTCTATCGGGCACTCCTCACTGCATGGAATCGTGTAGGTTCCGTCTTCTCTCTTTTCCAAGACGATATCCGTCTTGCAGAATATAAACCAATATTTCATTTTTTCTTACCGAATAAAAGTTGATAGTCTCTTTCTGCGGCAGGCTTCACCCAATTCTCTGGCATAAATTTCCAGTTGCCGTTAGCCTTTGCCTCAATTTCGCCCATACGTGAAATCTCCTCCATGAGATAGAAACGCTGGTCTTTCTCACTGCGATATACGATGCGCTTCTCCAGTTCTTCCTTTGGAATACCGGCACCCTTGGTCAGGAGTTCACCACCGCCATTGCCGCGATAACTGTTCACTGCCACATTGTAGAATTTCTTCTCATCGAAAGGTTGTCCGTTACTCATGCGCAGGATCTTCACCTTCTCTCCGTCAGGCTTGGTGACATCCACCTCGTAGTCGATGCCCGCAGCACTGTCGAAATTGAAAGAGAAGTTCTTGAAACCGAGTCGTTGCTGGTCGCCGAAAGTCTTTTCGTCCAGCAGCAGGAGATGGTCGTCAGGACTCTTCATGGTGTTAACCCAGAGGTCGTAGCTCATTTCCAGATGCTTGCGTATCTCTTCACCGGTGAGGCGCATGGTATAGAGTCCGTTCTCATATTTATAGAGATTGAACATATCGCTGACACGGATAGGTCCCTCCTCAATGACAGCATTCATCTGCAGCGGAGCATTGAAAGCGATGTCGGCCTTGGTAATCTGGAGCATCAGGTTGAGGATGAAATCATTGAAAGCGCAGTCGCCGAAGAATGCCTCTCGACTGTAGATGGTATTCTTGAAAGTTCCGATTTTCTTGTTGACATACTTATCTACCGCTTCCATCTGAGGCTTGAAGGCTGCCATGAATTTCTCATCGATAGGACAGTCTGTCACGTCTGCTATCTTGCCATGCACCTGTTTGTTCTGCAGGATATGCGCCGTCTTGTTGTTGATGGTATGTTCATCGATGGTGATGGTGATTTCTGCATCTGCCACGCTGATGGCATTGTTGGCAGGGTCGAGACAAACCACCTGCTTGCCCTCATTATTGGTGATGGTCTTGCAATGGCGGGTATGGTCGTGTCCGAAGAGTACCAGATCGAATCCCGGAACCTCCTGTGCCACCTTCAGTGCTGCATCTTCCTCGTATTCCTCGGTCTTGATGCCGCCGTCCCAACCGCTATGGAAGAGACCGATCACAACATCCGGGTCTTCCTTCTCCTGCAACTGCTTCATCCAGTACTTGGCAGAAGTCAGCATGTTCTCAAAGCGGAGACCGCTCCAGAGGTTTTCTGCCAACCAGTTAGGGATGGCAGGAGTAATCATGCCAAGGACGGCAATCTTCACACCCTCGCGGTTGAGGATGATATAAGGTTTCACGTAAGGAGCCTGGGTCTTGGTGTCGATGATATTGGCACCGATCACAGGACAGTTGAGTTCCTTGATCCATTTGTCGTAAACCGCATGACCGGTCTCAACGTCGTGATTACCAAAGGTTTGTGCGTCATACTTTAAGTAGTTTACCACATCTGCTGCCACGTTTCTTTCCTTTGTAGCGATGTAGTTGTAATAATAGCAGGTAGGTTGTCCCTGCAGGATATCTCCGTTTTCCAGCAGGATGAGATTATCCTTGTAGGTTTGGCGGAGAGAATCCACGTATGAAGAAACACGAGCGAGCGAACCAGCCTTCGGCTTGCGGTTGATGAAATCGTAAGGGAAGAAGGAACCGTGTACGTCACTGGTTTCTATTACTTTTAGCTTGACAGTTCTTTGTTTAGCCATGATTGCATTTGGATTAAGAGTTAGCGCCATCAGTAGCGCAGCCATTAATTGTTTCATAACTGAAAGAATTTATTAATTTCTGTAAATCAAGTATCAGTGAATGGGTATGTCACTGTTTCTGACAGATGGGTCATCATTTCTGTCAGTCCACATGAAAAATTCCCATTTGGATGCAAAATTACAAAAAAGAAATGAATACGGCATACTTTTTGTAGGATAATTGCTAAAAACTTTAAAAATGGAGGAATTGTAATTATGGCATTTGTAGATTATTATAAGATTCTCGGTGTGGATAAGAATATCCCTCAGAAGGATGTCAGAGCTGCTTATCGTAAACGCGCAAAGCAGTTCCATCCCGACTTGCATCCTAACGATCCGAAGGCGAAGGCAAAATTCCAGGCTTTGAATGAAGCCTATGATGTCATCTCCGATCCAGATAAGCGCGCCAAATATGATCAGTATGGCGAACAGTGGAAGAATGCGCAGGCTTATGAACAGGCTGGCGGTGGATTTGGAGGCTTCGGCGGCGGTGGTGCTGGTGGCGGCAATCCGTTTGAGGGCTTCGATTTCAGTAATTTCGGTTCGGGAGGCAGTGGTTTCAGCAGCTTCTTCGAAAATCTTTTCGGTGGTCGTGGCCGTAGCGCTGGAGGCTTTGGCGGTTTCGGTGGTTTTGGCGGAAACGCTG
>CAMBBY010000408.1 GCA_945863825.1 uncultured Prevotella sp.
GATTATTAAGCCTGAACCCCCTCAGATTTTTGCACTTCTATTGAGAACTTGCCGAATCTTATCCATAAACCGACCAAGATAGAGCCGATTTTTAGAGACTACCTGATAAGACTTACTTTTTACCTTTTGCTACATGAAAACGATAAATGGCGTGGATGAGCACATAACGGGGCACTGTGTTATAGTATTTCTCTACCCTGCCCTGCGCATTGATAGTTCTATCCACTTTCTTCAACTGATGGAACACATCGAATGCATCAGCCTTCACAACCAATTTTCCCTTGAAAAATGGTCGGGAAAGGCGGAAGTTCCATAATAAATTGTCATCATTCATCACAGACTCACCATATCCACGTCGACTATACATCGAAAGGTCGGTGTCAAACGAGAACCTGAAAGGAAGTGCCAATACTGCACTCAGCCCATAATGATAGTTGTAAGCATCAAGGGTTTCGAAATCCTTCTGTTCGCCATTGGAATGAAGACAGGCTACATAAGCATTCACTCCCAAAGAATGCTTACCCAGTTTGTAGTCCAGACGCAAATCTTCCGAAATGGTGGATGTCTTTACTATACTCTTCTTCATCTCCGCAGTTGCAGCATCACTAATCATATCAACACTGTTAACATAGCCCAAAGAGGTAACCGTATTAAATATCAGTCGTTTCTTCCTATCAACATTGCCACTCAATCCTAAGCGCAAGCTTGTATTCCAGTTACCATTCACATTGGTTGGCGAGAAAGTACGCCTACCAGTGTTTTTATCATATATAAAGCCCATAGCCACTGCATCGGTGGTAGAAGTATAATCGTATTTAAGATCATACATCAGAGACTTCAAACTTCCATTATAGACATATTGCATATGATGCAACATTGAGTTCTTCAGTTTTTCATTTCCATAACGCTTTACATTCAGAGGGTCTGCATCATCTATATAATCAAACAGATAGAGCATCTGAGGAGCTACCTGAGTTATAGAATAGACCAGACTGCTAGAAAACTTTCTGTTTTTTCTATTTCCGCTCCAATATAGGGTAAACTCCGGGTTCAGGAAACTTAAATTACGAGAGAGTTCCTTGTCTAGAGATGCCCTTATATAACGCATATTCTCATGCGAGAAGTTGAAGTTCCACTGGCTCTTGAACAAGATATCATTCTTTGCATCTTCTACCACCTGCCAGGAAAAAATCACAAACGGCTTATGCGCATCAGTATGAAAATCATACAGATAACTATTAGCCGCATCTATCGTTGAAAGATAATCAGTAACAGATGGCAAGACACCTAATTCATGATTGGCATCAGCTCCCCATCCTGCAAGTTGATCCAAACGATAAAGACTATTCTCTTCATGAGAATACTTCTGCTCATAACCATATTGAATAGCTCCCCACAACTTATCAGAAACATTGAAGGAGTACCCCAAGCCGCCATGATAACGATACCCTTTAGAAGACCAAGGTACATAACGGCGACGATAATCATTATTTCCAGCAACATTTCCTGAAGCATAGTCAAGGCTATAAATGCTATATCCCTCATCATCTTTACCAAGCACTTCACCACCAAGCTTTAGCTGCAACATATCTCCAGCTTCGTTTACGATGAAATCTGAACTGTAGTCCAATGATGCGAGCCAACTCTTCAAGTCGTTTTGGCTTTTGCTTTCCATCCTGTTTATCAAGTTCTTATACAGCTCACCTGTTGAAATCGGGAAGAGACGATTCCACATCTGTTCCTGATTTTCCCAACTTTCAGCCATCAGAGCTGAATAAAAGATGGAATTCTGCTTACGGCAAGAGTAATTGGCTTTTTGGTCTATCGTCATATAGCATTTAGATTCTCTGCCACCAGGAGTCAGCGTCAACATGTTGTTCATATTGAGATAGAAATTACAATACTTTGCTTCATTCATAGAACGCTCGTATGTATCCCCCGATGACAAGAAGTTGGTGCGATAAGCATTCGTTTCCTCATGATTATCATAATGAGTAAGGTCGGCATTACTTCTCAACCGGAATCGGTTGAGTCTATCATCCACATTCAGGTTCACTCCCACCTTCTTTGTTGTCAATCTAGACATCGGCAGCTTCTCCGGTGTCCAGTCAGAGCCTTGCATCGGTGCACCACCATCATTCATATTATTAAAGTTGCTGAATATTGCCAACTGCGAATGGTCAGTTGTACGCAAAGCAAACAAGCGCGCCAAATACAGGTCATCATTTGCCATACCAGCATCCACATTGCCCAACCAGCCAATATTATATTGTTTCTTCAGGTTGACATCCATCACATATTCATCCTCCTCAACCTTTCGTTTGGCAAACAGATTCAGGTCAGTTTTCTTTTCATATACCTTAATAGAGTTTACCGCGTATGTAGGCAAGTTCTGCAAGAGTACCGTATTATTACCCTTGAAGAAATCCTTGCCATTAAGTAAGAGGCTCTCCACAAACCGACCATTGACATAGATACGCCCATCCGACTTCAATTCTGAACCAGGCAACTGCCTGATAAGCGCATCGAGCATGGAGCCTTCTGAGAGTTGAAAGGCATCAGCATTATACACCAGCGTATCACCCTTATGATAGAATTTCACCTTGGTGGCCGTTACTGTTACCTCATTCAGTAGCTGCTCATCATCCAACTTTTTCTTCTTACGCAAAAAAATGGTTGGCAGATAACGGGTATTCACCCGTTTACTAACCTTTACATCAAAAGAGAAACTTTGTGGCACATAGCCATCACAC
>CAMBBY010000409.1 GCA_945863825.1 uncultured Prevotella sp.
ATTCGCCTTAGTCTCGTGGGCTCGGAGATGTGTATAAGAGACAGGAATATACCGACTTGTTCAATAGACATAAATAAGATGCTTCGAATTAAGAAATTAGACATATTTATCGCCAAACAGTTTGGCTTACTCTTCATAGGAACATTTTTCATCTGCCAGTTTGTGCTGATGATGCAATTCTTGTGGAGATACATTGACGAACTCATCGGAAAAGGACTGACCATGGAAGTGATGGCTCAATTCTTCTGGTATATGGGATTAATGCTTGTTCCCCAAGCATTACCACTTGCTATTCTTCTTTCCTCACTGATCACGTTTGGTAATCTCGGTGAAAGTTCAGAGCTTACAGCCATCAAGGCTGCGGGTATTTCCCTGATGCAATCCTTCCGGTCTCTGATCATCATCACCATCATCATCATGTTTGGTTCCTTCTACTTCCAAAACAACATTGGTCCAAGGTCCAACATGAAACTTACCCAACTCCTCATCTCCATGAAACAGAAGAGTCCGGAACTGGAAATCCCGGAAGGCATTTTCTATGATGGTATTCCAAACTGCAACCTGTATGTGCAGAAGAAAGATATCAAAACCGGTAAGCTCTATGGAGTAATGATCTACCGCATGACAGACAGCTACGAAGATGCCGCCATCATTCTTGCCGACTCTGCCATGCTCCAGAGTACTGCCGAAAAGAAACACCTCCTGCTCACCCTCTGGAGCGGCGAATGGTTTGAGAACATGCAAAGTAGCGAAATGGCTAACAGTGCTTCCGTGCCATACCGAAGAGAGTCGTTTATCAGCAAAAGAATTGTCCTGGACTTCGATGCAGATTTCAATATGACAGACGCTGCATCACTATCCAACAACGCCAAGGGCAAGAGTTTGGAACAGATTTATCATACCATCGACTCGCTGAATGCGAGATATGACTCTGTAGGAAGAAGCTATCTGGCAGATGCAAGTGTCAGATATTACCGAATCCCATCTGTCAGCAAAGCAGACTCTGCCAATGCCATCAAGAAGGCCGAAGCAAAGGGATATGAGATAGATACCCTATTCAACAGACTCCCGCAAGACCAGAAGATCAGAGTTATCAACAGCGCTTTGTCGGATATCCGTCAAGCATCGAGCGACCTGGATTTCAAGAGCATGATGACCGGTGATGCAGATCAGATTATCAGATTACACAAAATCGAGGCCATCAGCAAGTTCATGCTAGCCCTATCGTGCCTGATATTCTTCTTCATCGGCGCACCACTCGGTGCCATCATCCGAAAAGGAGGACTCGGTTTCCCTGTCGTGATATCCGTACTGATTTTCATCATCTACTTCATCTTGGATAATTCCGGATACAGAATGGCAAGAAGCGGAATGTGGGCCATCTGGTTTGGTAAGGGTTTGGCATCAGCGGTCATGATTCCACTGGCTATCTTCGTCACCAGGAAAGCCACCAACGACTCTGCCGTGTTCAATATTGATGCCTATAAGGAATTCTTTGCAAAACTGCTGGGCATCCGACTGAAACGCCACATTTTCGGCAAGGAAGTTATCATCAACAACCCGGATTACACGGCAGATACAGAAAAACTGGAAAAGATTACAGAAGATATATATATATATAATAAGGTGCAGCACCTCAAAAGACTGCCTAATTTCATCAATGTATTCTTCAGATATCAGCCTGACCACGAGATAGAACGCATCAGCGAGGAGTTGGAGAACGTGATAGAAGACCTGACAAATACAAAGAACAAGTTCATTCTGCACGATTTGAACAAATATCCGATTCTGACCACCAAGGCACATACAAGACCATTCGAAAGGAAATGGCTGAATATCGCTGCGGCTATCATCGTACCACTCGGCATCGTATTATACCTGCGTATGTGGAGATTCAGAATGCGTCTGTACAGAGACCTGCGTATCATCTCTCAGACCAACACCGATATCATCGGCAGAATAAAAGATATACAAACACGTAATAATCAAAATGTAACTATAAAATAAAGTATCAAAATGGCAGATTTAAGATTAAACAACATAGAAGATGCTGTAAAAGACTTCAAAGAAGGAAAATTCGTAATTGTTGTAGATGATGAAGATCGCGAGAACGAAGGTGATCTCATTATTGCAGCAGAGAAGATAGATGCAGAAAAGGTAAACTTCATGCTCAAACACGCAAGAGGCGTACTTTGCGCTCCTATCACCATCAGCAGATGTGATGAATTGGACCTTCCTCATCAGGTATCTGATAACACCTCTATGTTGGGCACTCCTTTTACGGTAACGATTGACAAACTGGAAGGATGCACCACTGGTGTTTCTGCACACGACAGAGCTGAGACCATCAAGGCGTTGGCTGATCCAAACTCCACCGCTCAGACATTCGGACGTCCGGGTCACATCAACCCACTCTATGCACAAGATAATGGCGTACTCCGTCGCAGTGGTCATACCGAGGCAGCTATCGACCTTTGCAGAATGGCAGGTCTCTACCCTGCAGGTGCGCTCATGGAAATCATGAATGAGGACGGAACGATGGCTCGCCTTCCAGAACTCCTTAAATTTGCCAAGGAATGGGACTTGAAAGTCATCTCTATCAAAGACATGATTACCTACCGACTGAAAAAGGAATCACTCATCGAAGTGGGCGAAGAAGTTGACATGCCTACAGAATATGGTCAGTTCCGACTGATTCCTTTCCGCCAGGCGAGCAACGGACTGGAGCACATGGCTCTC
>CAMBBY010000410.1 GCA_945863825.1 uncultured Prevotella sp.
ATATTCACAGTAGTACCCACAGAACTCCACACCGAAGAGCCGTCAGTAGGATCTACCTCAAAATAATCGTCGTCCGATGCGAGAACCGACGCATTTTGTGAGGCAAAGAGCTTGGCATAATTTTCGCCGTCTATGGATGTGATTGATGTGGGCGTAGTCAGTACCTTCAATACATAAGGATGACAGGCCGTAAGGCACCCATTCCGTTCTTCTTGAGTTAGGGAAGAATATGACAAGCGTTCATCATCGATTGACAAGAACCACAATCCCTTATTGTCTTTAGACCCTTCAAGTTCCATCTCTGATACCAATTTATAGGCTCTCACATTGTCTTCACTAACAGTAGTACTGTAAGGAAGCGTCACCGTGATGATCCTTCCACGCTGCATAGAGCTGAGTGCGCGTAAATACTCGGCATTAGCTGCGACAAAAGGATGAGGAAGCTCGTAGTCACAACCTCTCTTGGCAGGAAAACTCTTTTTCCATTCATCGACCTCAGCCTTCTCTTCTTCTGTCATCGAGTTTGGGGCATAATGAAAACCAGTACCGTCTCTCGAAATGAACCTTGAATAGTCAAAACTTTCCAAATCATAATCCTTGGAATAATCATAGACAACGAAGTTGGGGCACTGCCATTGCCCATCATCGCCATACTTCACAAAGTTCACTTCTGTAGAAGGAATTTCTATAGAAGAAGCGGCAGAGGGAAGATAAACCACCGTATAAGCTTTCAGACCGGAGAACGGCGAGCCTGCCCCGCGTGTAATTTTGAATGGGTATATCCGCGGCGGATTCACTTCACTCATGTCAACATACCGAAGATAATTATCCTCGGCAAAGAGGTTATTTCCGATAATCGCCAAGCCTTGGTTTGCTTTGAACGTTACTGTTTGCAACATTTTCATGTCTCGAAACGCTCCTCCACGGATTTCAGTAACAGTAGAGGGAATGGACAAAGATGTAATGAAAGTATTGCCGAACGCAAATCCGCCGATATACTTGACACCCTCTGGTATAGTAACATGCATTCCTACCATTCGGCTGCCCACGAAAGCTGCCGTACCGATATACTTCAAACTTGAAGGAAGTATCAGCTGATTGTGGAAAAACCATCCGTAGTTCGGATCTATCCCAGAACCGAAAATGCCAAATGCGTAATCGCCAAGGTACGTGAGTGTTGTCGGAAGATGGAGATCCTGGACCACATGAAGTGTACCAAAAGCATAACTTCCAACGAACACCAATCCTTCAGGAAGTTGTGAGATAGCCGTGATAGGACAATGATCAAAAGCATGATGACCAATAGAATTTACACTATTCTTACCAAAAGTCACCGACTTGAGAGACGAGAAATATTGTCTGAAAGTAGCATCGTAGAATGCATGGTCATCGATAAATAGATTTGCAGATGGACGTGCGTTGTTATTATCGCGAACGATCAAACTTGTCATGGCAGAGCTGGGTACAGTCATAGTTCGAACCCAGGTATCATAGGAGTTATAGTTGGCTGCTTTAATAAATGGACATAAACGGTGTAGTGTCCCAGGCAACGAGAGCGCAAAGGAATTTGGCGCATTCTTCCAACGCAATGGCGTGTTACGCCAATTTTCGTTATTAATCTTTGCTGACGAATACTTACCAGGACGATTTACAACGTACACGGAATCGACATAGCCATTGCAGCATACTGTCTCTGGAATGGTGATAGTGCAACCATCTGGGGGCGTGCGGCAGAAACTGATGCCTGTTATGGTAGCACCTCCTCCAGCAAGTCGAGTATAGTATAATCGACCCCAATACTCATACGCTCCATCTGTTGCGATATAGCCCTGCCAATACAGAGACGTACCCCAATCGTCCTCATCGGCAAGCATACAAGTCGGAAATGAAAAAATAAGAATCAGCAAAGCGACTATCATATGACGCTTTTTAACATATTGGCAGAATGAAGATATTGTAACCATAGCTATTCCTATTTGTCCCAGACATTATCTTTATTTACGGGTTCCCATACTTCCGTGTTGAACTCTCCTGTCATTCCCCTTTTCGCATCACCTCCCCCCGATGCTGCCTCATTACCAACCTTCATAGACAGCGAATCTAATAGAGTCTGAGCACAAGGGATAACCTCAACACAAGGTTTGACATAGAGTTTCTTACTCTTTTCTTGATTTTTGTTGTTCTTTACCATGTTGATATCTTTATTTTATAAAAACTTTCTTGATTACATTATTTTCTCGGTTGGTGGGCACCACATAGGGTGACCACCACATCCGAGTTTTTCATCATACGACATCGAACATCTATTTCCAGTATGAAACTCCAGGATAGCTCAATTCATCCGTGTCGAGGATAGGCATGACGGTACATCCGCGCGCCATGACGTGCAAAACTGTTTCATAGGTACCATCATAGAGCAAAGTGCCCCATGCTTCGCTGCCCGCATTGGTAGCACTCTGAGAGTCACTGCTCCAATACAGGCATTGCGATCCATTGGCGTTGATTGAAGCCGACCCGGAATCAACATATCCTGCCATAGGGATGAATATCATCTCTCCACGACTTTTCGCAGTTGATGTGTAGAACCAATAGCCATAGCCTCCTTTTTGACACATCATTTTATTGTCGACAATACTCCAAGCTGCTTTCGTGGGAACTTTGTAGCCAACCGGTGACGGGTCGTAGATAGTCTTTCCGTTCTGCTCCCACTCTCCATTACCAACTTTACCTGTTGACCAT
>CAMBBY010000411.1 GCA_945863825.1 uncultured Prevotella sp.
CGTCGGCAGCGTCAGATGTGTATAAGAGACAGGGAATAGCCTTCGTGGTTTTGGGCATCTTGGTTTTCGCTTCTACGTTTGTTTTCAGCATCAGAAGCAACGCATTGCTGCTCACTGGTCTTTTCCTCGTCATAGCAGGATGCCTCGGTTATGTTTATTCATTAAAAAAAGGATAGATGCGGTTTTAGAGCATCTATCCTTTTATCTTTCAACCAACTAATGTTCTATTAAGCATTATTCCTGTTCTGGAGCAATCAACTTATATCCCTTACCGTGGATATTGATAATCTCGATCTGTGGATCATCCTTCAAATGCTTACGCAACTTAGTGATATAAACATCCATAGAACGTGCATTGAAATAGTTATCATCAATCCAGATAGTCTTCAATGCGAAATCACGCTGAAGTATCTCATTCGTATGAGAGCAAAGCAATGCAAGAAGTTCATTCTCCTTGGTTGTCAACTTAGTCTGCTTGTCGCGGATTGACAAGAGCTGCTTCTGAGTATCGAATGTAAACTCACCGATATGATACAATGTTGATTCCTTATTTTTCTTACCACGAACACGGCGAAGAATTGCCTCTACACGGAACACAAGTTCTTCCATAGAGAAAGGCTTAGTGATGTAATCATCAGCACCCAACTTGAAACCTTCCAAGATATCCTCTTTCAATGTCTTTGCAGTCAAGAAGATAATTGGAATCTCTGCATTAGCCTGACGAATATCCTGTGCCAAGGTAAAACCATCCTTCTTTGGCATCATCACGTCAAGGACTGCTATATCAAATTTGGTCTTTGAGAACTCCTTATAACCAGCTTCACCATCAGGGCAAAGTACAGTATCGTAATCCTTAGCCTCCAAGTACTCGCGAAGCAACATACCCAAATTCTCGTCGTCTTCACAGAGAAGAACCTTTATTTTCTCTTCCATATTCTTTATCTTTTAATTGTTAATATTCTAAATTTATTATCTATCTTTTCTAATCATGAATGACTGGCAACTTAATGGTAAACTTCGTTCCCCTACCAAATTCACTTTCCACCTTGATTTCACCATCATGCAAATCAACGATCTTCTTGACATAAGCAAGTCCGAGACCGAAGCCTTTCACATCATGCACATTTCCTGTATGAACGCGATAGAACTTATCAAATATCTTCTTCAAGTTCTCTTTCTTCATTCCCATACCCGTATCTTTAATAGAGAGATAGAGGAATTTGTCATCATTCCAGGTTTTCATTGTGATATTCAAAGCCTCATCTGTTTTTCTGTATTTAACAGCATTGTCCATCAAATTGAATATCACATTCTGGAAATGAACCTCATCCACATAGATAGCCGAATCAATAGCTTCAATATCCGTATAAACCTTTCCACCAGTATGCTCTACTCTGAGTGTAAAGGAGTTGGCAATATTCTCCACCATTTCATTGAGGTCTAACTCCTTCTTCTTGAATACAGCCTTCTTGCGATCAAACATACTCATCTGAAGTACTTTCTCCACCAGGAATCTCAAGCGCTTGGACTCATCATTGATAACATTTCCCAAATGCTTCATCATCTGTTCACTCTTATTCACAGAATTATCATTGAGCATCTGAGCCGCCAGACTGATACTGGCAATAGGAGTTTTCAGCTCGTGGGTCATATTATTGATGAAATCATTCTTTATCTCCGTATATCGCTTCTGACGGAAAATGACTACTATCGTGAAGATAAATGTAATAAGCAAGACCAAAGTGAAAATGACACTTGGAATCATGAATCTCACACTGGAGAAAATATAGCTGTTCATATCCGGGAAATGAATCTTAACCACACCCATCTTCGATTGCGGATCATTACGGAAAAGCAATTGAGAATAACTGTACTCTTCACCTTCCTCCGTATAGTCAGGACACCTGTAAACTTCACGACCATCCTGAGTCGTTACCGTAAAATGATAAGGAATATCAATGCCATTATTCATCATCTCAGCCTTCAAGTCCTGGTCCAACTGCTTGAAATTGATTCTCTCCTTCAAAGGCTTATCTGATGCCGAGTAAAGGATTGAATAAACCACCTCATCCAACAAGGCTTTCTGATAAACATATCTATTCTTGACGATTTCCTGCAAAGATTTCTGCGTCTCATCAATAGAATTCTTATCACTCCTCAATATCATCGCCTTTGGCATATTACCAGGATTGGTGGCTATGGTCTTCAACTCGAACGAAGAATAGATTGTACCATCCTTTCCTACTACCGAATACTGATGAGAATGCTGAATGGTTCCATCAGGCACCCCACTACGAGTTCCTACAGAATCTTTCTTATTGGCTCTACGCTCCGTCTCATTGACGTCTTTTTCCAAATAGCGCAAAGTCTCATTAAGCTCCAGATTTCTTGAAGCTTGATATAAGGCTCTGTTGACAGACTCGTCAAACTGTTCCTTTTTCATATTCACCATTTCCTGAATATAGCTCAACTGCAGAAACAGCAAAGCAAGGAACGAAAAGCCCATAATGATTGCGATAGTCCAAATTGTTCTTTTCTTCATGGCGGCAAAGATATGAAATTTCTTAATCAGTTAACACTTCTACGTTAATAAAATCACCTGTTTTTGGTGTTATTAACACATTTATGCGTTTATAATTATACATATGCAATTATCTGCAAACAAAAATCGAGTAGGAGGAAAACGAAGTAGTTTTTCTCCTACTTTCGTTTTCCGACCTC
>CAMBBY010000412.1 GCA_945863825.1 uncultured Prevotella sp.
AAGGAGTATCGTCGGCAGCGTCAGATGTGTATAAGAGACAGCTTGTATGCTGCATGCTATTGTGGATGGTATTCATAGCCTCAATTGGGTTCATGTCTGAAATGTACTTGCGCAGAATCCACATACGGTCGAGGGTAATCTTATCCTGCAAGAGATCATCACGACGTGTAGATGAAGCAACCAGATTGACAGCAGGGAAGATACGTTTGTTGCTGAGAGAACGATCCAACTGCAACTCCATATTACCCGTACCCTTGAATTCCTCAAAGATAACTTCATCCATCTTGCTACCTGTATCAATCAGAGCTGTAGCAATAATCGTTAGCGATCCACCTCCCTCAATATTTCTGGCAGCACCAAAGAAACGCTTTGGTTTCTGTAGAGCATTGGCATCCACACCACCAGTAAGAACCTTACCAGAAGCTGGTGCAACAGTATTGTAAGCACGAGCTAATCGTGTAATAGAATCAAGGAAGATGACAACGTCGTGGCCGCATTCTACCATTCTCTTTGCTTT
Organism: uncultured Prevotella sp.; assembly: GCA_945863825.1. Classification (GTDB taxonomy): domain Bacteria; phylum Bacteroidota; class Bacteroidia; order Bacteroidales; family Bacteroidaceae; genus Prevotella. The sequence goes on from CAMBBY010000412.1 coordinate 518, forward strand.
TTCCAAGACGATACCTGCAATTTTCACGTGGCGCTCTGCTGGTTCATCAAATGTAGATGCAATTACTTCTGCATTTACAGTACGAGCCATATCAGTAACCTCCTCTGGACGTTCGTCGATGAGAAGCATCATCAGATAAGCCTCTGGATGGTTGGTAGCAATCGCATTTGCAATATCCTTCATCAAAATAGTCTTACCCGTTTTAGGCTGAGCTACAATCAAGGCACGCTGACCCTTACCGATTGGCGAGAACAAATCTACAATTCTTGTGCTGAGATTGGTGGTCGAGCGATTTCCACAGAGAGAGAATTTCTCGTTAGGGAAGAGTGGAGTAAGATGCTCGAATGGAACTCTGTCTCTAATTTCTGATGGCTCACGACCATTAATCTTGACAACAGAAGTTAATGGGAAATACTTCTCACCTTCATGAGGTGGGCGTACCTTACAGAGGACAACATCGCCAGTTTTGAGACCATATCGCTTGATAAAGTTGGAAGCAACATATACATCATCAGGAGAAGATAAATAATTATAGTCACTACTGCGAAGGAATCCGTAACCGTCAGGCATTACTTCGAGAACACCATTGGATGTAATGATGTCACTGAAATCATATAATGGTTCTTGTTCCTGTTCTTCCTGTGCATCCGACAGAACAGCTTGGTTTTGTTGGTTTGCTGCCGCAGAATTCATCGGTCTGTCAAATATGTCGAAAGATGGCAGAGCAGACTGATCTTCAATAGGTAAATCAACTACAGGGATGAAATCTGTCCCATCACCTGGATCGTTTTCCCAGACTTGTACATAGCCATTATTTGGTGTCTGAACTGTTGCATTCTGCTGGTATACTTCTTCCTCATTTTGAGCATTCATCTTAGCCTGCAACTGTGCAAACAATTCATTATTCTGACCATTTGTTTCTTTTGAATGATCAAAAACTTGCTCAGGAATTAAGTTATCAGTACCACTCAAAGAAGAATCGGAAGTAGTAGTAGAATCATTCTCTGCAACAGTATTTCCTTCATTCTTACTTTCTTCAGTATTGTCCATGCCAGCATTACTTTCTGAAACCTTATTTTCTGCAGATAAAGCATTAGCAGGCAGTTCTTTCTGGGCATTCTCGTTTTCAGAAAAGTTCATTTCGGTGTTAATGGTATCATGGGTAGCCAACTTAGCTTCATGTTGTTTTTTAAGCGCAGCTGCTTTAGCTATAGCAATAGCTTCCAATTCTGCCTTGCTTTTTCTACCACGATGCTTTGGAAAGGCAATAACAGGTTCCTCTGGGGAATTTGTTGATTGATCACTAACTTCTGTATTTTTGTTTTCTTGTGTTTCAGTATTTGAGTTTGCTGGTTCAGAAACCGGCTGTGTTCCTTCTTGAGTTTTATCAGACTCATTAAATAAGTTGGGTTCCTCGTGTGCTGAAGGACCTGTAGCTTGATTTTTCATCACGTCAAAGTTTTCACCGTCTTTTCCTTTGACAGTGTAAACCTTATCTTCTGTTTTGGCGATTCGAGCTCTCTTTCTTTTAACTGGTTGAGGCATTGTTTCTGCCTGAGCGTCAAGGATGGCATAGATGATAGTCTCCTTGTTGTCGCTTGATTTAATCTTTGCGCCAATTTGCTTAGCAATGTCCTTCAATGTTGCGACATTCCTAGAAGTTAATTCGTCTTTGCTATACATTATTTATAATAGTTATATTGTATATGATTCTTGATAGTATAAAAAGGTGTTTCAAGAGGAGAAACACCTATCGTACAAATTCCGAGTGCAAAGATAATTAAAAAAATCGTTTCTGCCAAATTTTTTTTGTATCTTTGCACAAAATTTCAATAAAAATGGCAAATCAGACACCATATTTAGATGTACAGAACCTTACAAAGCGCTTTGGAGCACAGGTTCTTTTCGATAAAATCTCTTTTTCCATCGCTGAAGGACAGAAGGTGGGACTTGTTGCACGTAATGGTACGGGCAAATCTACTCTTATGTCTGTACTGATGAATAAAGAGGGGTATGAAAACGGTGATATTATATATCGTAGAGACTTGAAAATCGGTTATTTGGAGCAATCACCAGACTTTGATCCAGAGGAGACTGTATTGGATGCTTGCTTCAATCATAATGGAGATCCGGAAAAGGTACTGAAAGCTAAACAGATACTTACACAATTGCATATCACTAATCTTGAGCAACCTATGGGTC
>CAMBBY010000413.1 GCA_945863825.1 uncultured Prevotella sp.
ATCCTTGGCTTGAACTTCAACAAGCATAATCGTGCCCAAATTGTACGCGCTTCACAGGAAGGCATTGTTTTCATTTTCTGCTATGGTAGTGAAATCATGCAGGAGATTGGTATGGACATTAAGAAAATCCATGCAGGAAAGGCTAATATGTTCCTGAGCCCTATCTTCAGAGATACATTGGCTGGAGTAAGTGGAGCAACCATAGAACTCTACGAAACCGACGGTAGTGCAGGTGCTGCAAAGGGTGCTGGTATTGGTGCTGGAATTTACAAGGATCATGACGAGGCTTTCTCTACATTGAAGAAATTGGCAGTTATCGAACCGGACGAAAGTAACCGTGCTGCATATCTGGAGGCTTACGCTGAATGGAAAAAAGAATTGAAAACGCTGATTTAAAAGGTTTTCCCAGTAAAATTTACGTTTTTTAAAATAAAATTTAGGGGCAAGAGGTTTTTCTTGTCCCTAAATTTGTTTGTTTAAAACATTTTTGCTACCTTTGCAACATTATATTATGTAAAATTATAGGTATGGCTAACAACAATAATCATCTCGTCATTATGGCGGGCGGAGTAGGCAGTAGATTCTGGCCTATGAGTACAGAGGATAAACCCAAGCAGTTTATCGATGTTTTAGGAACAGGTCGCTCTCTATTGCAACTCACATTTGATAGATTTGAAGGCGTTTGTAAACCTGAAAATGTTTGGGTAGTTACAAACAAGAAATATGCAACTCTGGTTCACGAACAGTTGCCAGAGATTCCAGAAAGTAATATTCTGCAGGAACCTTGCAGAAGAAATACAGCTCCTTGTGTTGCCTATATCAGTTGGCGCATTAAGGAAAAAGATGCTCGCGCCAATATTGTAGTGACTCCTTCTGATCACATCGTTAACAATTGTAACGAGTTCAGACGCGTCATTACTTCCGCATTGAAGTTTACCGGTGAAACCGACAGTATCGTAACTTTGGGTATGAAGCCAACCCGTCCTGAGACAGGTTACGGTTACATACAGGGTGATTTGAGTACTCCTTCTGCAAGAAACAGAGAAATCTTCCGTGTTGACCAGTTCAAGGAAAAACCAGACTTGGCAACTGCAGAGAAGTATGTCAAAGACCACAACTTCTTCTGGAACGCAGGTATTTTTATCATGAGTGCAGCCACTATCGTAAACGCATTCCGTGTTTACCAACCAGGAATTGCCAAGATTTTTGAGAGCATGCGCAGTATCTATGGCACAGAAAAGGAACAGGAGCAGATAGATTTGCGCTATCCTGAATGTGAAAACATTTCCATAGACTACGCTATCATGGAAAAAGCAGAGGAAATTTTCGTATTCCCTGCTGATTTCGGATGGAGCGACTTGGGTACATGGGGCAGCCTGCTGGCTCAATCTAAAAAAGATGCAAACGGAAATGCAACTATTGGAAACAATATTCAGATGATAGACTCCAAGAATAATATCGTTCACACACTCAATGAAAAGAAAGTAGTTATTCAGGGGCTTGAAGGTTACATTATAGCCGAAGAAAATGGTACGCTGCTGATTTGTAAAATGTCAGAAGAGCAGAATATCAAATTCTTCTCAGGAATGAATTAACATGTCATCATGCCGACAAGTTATTTTTTTACCCCCATTATGGTTATTGATAAAACCATAATGTGGGTAAATCATTTTAGAAAGGCTTTAAAAATTTTACTTACTATTCTTTAATCCCTTATAGGCAAGAAACCCAACGACCACAACAGCAAGTGCCAAAATTACATATCCGATTTCATGACTGTATTTCACCGCTTGCTGGTAAACATCCTGTGTGGTTTTATAATCAGTATAATTATAAATTCCCCAACCGATAAAGGCGAGAACTGTGTTCCAGATGCCTGCACCAATAGTAGTATAAAGCAAGAATTTTCCCAAGCGCATTCCTGCCAAACCCGCAGGAATACTGATGAGTTGTCTTACTGCTGGAACCAATCTTCCGAAAATCGTAGAAGTAGCACCATGTTTGCGGAAAAACTCTTCTGCTTTCTCAACTTTCTCACGATCTATCAGGCACATGTGACCAATTCGGCTATCAGCAAAACGATAAACAATAGGTCTTCCCACCCATTTGGCAAGGTAATAATTGATGAGCGCACCTAAATCTGCACCCAAAGTAGCAAATACAACTACCAAAACAAAGTTCATACCACTGGAGGGATCCATCGCTTTCCATGCTGCTGGTGGAACAACAACCTCGGATGGGAAAGGAATGAAGGAACTCTCAATAGCCATAAAGAGGAGAACTACCCAATAATTTAAGTTATCGAGAATCCAAAGAAACAAATCTGCTGTATTCATATTTATTTTTCTTGATTTTCTATTAAAATATAAATTCAAAAAAATATCAAACACATCTTCCAAAATCATTTGAAAGACGTATTTGATATTTTATTTTCATCTGATTAAATGTATCATATTAATTCTTTTTCTGCTTAGCCCAAGCATCCTTCAGGCCAACAGTCTTATTGAATACAGGTTTAGCCTCTGTTGAATCCAAATCTGCCATGAAGTAACCAATACGCTGGAACTGGAGATATTCTCCAGGTTTCTTGGTTGCAGCATATTCCTCAATATAGCAATTATTGTCAACATGCAAACTGTTAGGATTGAGCAATTCACGGAAGTCTCTATCATCAGCAGAAGGATTTTCCACACAGAAGAGACGGTCGTACTCA
>CAMBBY010000414.1 GCA_945863825.1 uncultured Prevotella sp.
GAGATTCGCCTTAGTCTCGTGGGCTCGGAGATGTGTATAAGAGACAGCGTACATATAACTACCGAAAGGTTCTACTTTAGGAATGAAGACACTTCCGTTGGAAACCGTATAACCCTCTACGTAGTCGTAGTAACCATTGCTATGAGCATTGTTATTATTGTCAAGACGGTCGGCTCCCAATACCTTGATGAGTGGCATCTGCTTCACTTGCTTTTCAGGGATATAGGTGATATAAACACCCGTCGTATCGCTCTGGAATTTCACGTCGAGTCTGAACTTTTCCTTCTCTATCTGGGAAGCTAAGTTATAGACGTTTTTCATCATCAGTTTCCAGTTGCCCTGCTGCGGATTGTTGCTGGTATTCTTGAGAGATTTCACGAAGAGACCCTGCTTGGTGTCAGTAACGTCGCTGGCAAACTCACCCACCTGGTAAGTGACACCACCATACGTATATTCGTATGCCACTGCCAGAACCTGGTCGGTCTGCAACTGGTTTCGCAAGGAAATATAACCCATCGCTGTATTCACCGTATATTCCGATGAATTCAGAAGACGCGCATTCTCCAACTTTTCAAAATCATTACCACCGATAAGTCCAGCGCTTTCCAGCGTAGAGGAAGTCTGATTCGCATCACGGGCTGCACTATACTGGTTGACCATCGCATCATACTCCGTATTCGCCTTGTTGGCAGGGACCATGATTCCTCCCACAGCCCACATCGGATTGCTTACCTTCTCGTTTTCACCCAAGTCGGTAAGCGCCACGATGTTTCTCGTATTCTCAGACGACCCCGTCTTATTGGTAACCCAAACCTCCACGCGGTTGATGGTAATACCGGTAGTAAGATTAGGCAATTTCTGCATCCATCCATCATAATGATTGCGGAAGTATTCGGAAAGGAAGAAATGCTTGTTCTCCTCATAGTCGGTCACGTTCTTTTCAAAAGGCGTAAGCTGCACGCCGCCCTTAGAGGAAACGCTCTTGGACGAAGATTTCTTCTGGGAAATGACGGTTTGCAACTTGAGTTTACCAAACTGCAAATCGGTGCGGAAGCCGAAAAGACTGCTGGCTCCACGAATGAGTGACGAGTTGGAAGGAAAAGACACATTACCCGCCTCTACGAGTTTGATGATTTCATCTTCCTTGCCATCGTACTTGAGCTTCATATTCTGGGCATCATAATCGAAAGTAGCATCCGTGTTGTAGTTCAAGTTCATATTGACCTTATCGCCGACACGACCATTGACATTGAGATTGATTTTCTCATCGAAATCCATCATCGTCGTCTTGCGGTTTCGGATAGGAAGCGAAGGATTATCCACATTCTTTTTCTTCACACCAAACTTCAATTCGGCAGTACCCTGCGTTTTCACACGAATTCCACCCGGACCGAAAATTTTCTCAGCCGGTCCTAAATCGAAGTGCATATCCGTAAAGTCGAATTTCTCCTTACCCTTAGCCTTGAAGATTTCATCATTCTGCTTACGGTAATAGGCATTACGTTCCTGCATCTCGCTCCAGACGAGATACTCCTTCGGGGTAAGCATGATAGGCGCAGTTATCCAAGTATTCCCGAGCCGATTACCAATCACATATCGGTCGAGCGTATCATTATACTCCACCTGATACTTCATGTTGTCAGGGCGCTGCAGGTCGAGCGGACTTTGGTAAAGGTCGCTGAGGGTAATCGGTTGGGTGCGCTGCACAGGCCAACGGGGGTGCAGCAGACTGTCAGGAATAGAATCCTCGTCAGAAAGGATAGGCTGTGCTGTGATTCCATTCTTTGCAGCAGCTCCATTCCTTGAATTTTGTGTATTTTGTCGATTCTGAGTGCCCTGTTTTTTTTGCCGCGAGATGTCAGACTGCAGGTTTCTGTTGCGCGTTCTGTCATCTTGAAGGTACGGCAAGCCGATGGCATTGCCAATGACTGAGGTCAAGAGCAATGCCATCAACAAATATGCGTATTTTATATTTCTTATTCCAAACATCAAAAAACTGTCGTGAAAATTATTTAATCTGCTTCAAAGCCAACTTGATCACTTCCTCCACCTTGAGATCAGGTTTCGCTTTCAGGATTTCTATGACCACCTTAGCGGAAGGAGCCAGAGAGAATCCAAGCATGGTAAGCGCACTCACAGCCTCATCCTTCACATCATTATTGACCATATCCACATTACCTCCATTGGCAGGTAATTCATTGGCAATACCCAAAGACACAATTTTGTCCCTGAGGTCAATAATGATACGTTGTGCCGTTTTCAGTCCGATGCCTTTCACGCTTTTCAGTATTTTCTCATCTCCAGAGGAAATCACATTGCAGAGTTCAGAAGGAGACAAGGAGGAAAGAATCATCCTCGCGGTATTAGCACCCACTCCCGACACAGTGATGAGCAGTCGATAAAGTTCCCTTTCCTGTTTGCTAACAAAACCGAAAAGAGTATAGGAATCATCTCTTCCGCCTGCCACCAGTACTTCATGTACATAGAGCTTCACCGTTGTTTTTCCCTGAATAGCCGTATAAGTATTCAGTGATATATTAAGTCCATATCCTACCCCAGCAGTTTCCAGAACAGCCATGGTAGGAGTCAAGTCTGTCAGTTCTCCCTTGATATATTCTATCATCTTTATGCTATTTTTATTTTACGCTACTTTATTTTTGCAATATTATTTTTCTCCTTTTTTAATGATGAAATTTAATTTTTATT
>CAMBBY010000415.1 GCA_945863825.1 uncultured Prevotella sp.
GTAATGATGGCACCCACGTGGTTTCCCTTCTGTTCGCTGGCAGAAATCAGTTGACCATCCTTCACACTGACAAATGCATCAAAGTCGTGATCGAACTCGATGACAAAGTAATTGCGGAAATTATCAGGTACTCCCCCACTGTTGCGGGTAGAAAAACCGATTACTTTCCGTTCAGCAGGAATCACCTGAATGCAACTTCCCTTGTCAAAGGCATCAATCACCACATTTGCCTGATCAGTCTTCGGGAAGGTGAAAGCCATCAAGGCAGCGCGCTCCGTAGGGCACAACTCTGCCGTTACATCATAGTCTGCCAGATAGACACTATAATAATAAGGTATAGCCTTCTCTGCCTTGTGAGAGAACCAGCTGGCTCGCTTCGCCTCATCAAAGACCGGTTTACCCACGGTAGGCAAGAGAGAGAACTGCCCATAATCATTAATCCAAGGACTTGGCTGATGCGTTTGCTTCAATCCTCTGATTTTTTTAGCTGAATAGGTGTATTGCCATCCATCCCCCATCTTTCCGGTCTGAGGAACCCAGAAGTTCATACCCCAAGGCATTGCTATGGCTGGATAAGTATTTCCTGTAGAAAGCTCGGGGTTGGAATCTGAACCCACGAGTGGATTGACGAAATCTACGGCATTCGTTACGTTCACCTTGACTGCATGTGCCAGCAAGGTGAGACATACAAATAGTAATAAAAGTGATTTTCTTTTCATTTTCTTCTGAAAATTAGTTATTATTAGAAACTACGTAAATTATATGATGTCATATTATACATTTCCTACATCTCCCGGTAAAATGCCATACTCATCCTTAAAACACTTGGTGAAATAAGAAGGAGCAGAGAAGCCCACATCATAGGCAACCTCGGAGACACTCATACTGCGGGATTCCAGCAAACGCTTTGCTTTCGCCAAGCGAGCCTTGCGGAGCAGATCAACGACAGAAGAACCCGTCATCGCCTTCACCTTGCGATAAAGCTGGACGCGGCTCAAGCCTATCTGCTTACCGATATCCTCGACGCCAAACTCGCTATCCGAGAGATTCTTCTGTATGATGGCGTGAAGCTGTTTCATAAACTGCTTATCACGATCTTCCAGATGAGAATCGGCGATTTCCTGCTCTGCCTCCAGAGTGCCCTGGAAAAGATGCTTCAGAAGTTTGCGCTGCTTCAACAGATTCTCTATACGTGCCAAGAGCACCTTGCTGTGGAATGGCTTGGTGATGTAGGAATCGGCACCATGTTCATAACCCTCGGCACGATGCTCTTCCAGATTCTTCGCCGTAAGCATGATGACAGGGATATGAGAGGTTGCCGTATGGGTCTTCAGATTCTGGGTAAACTCCAAACCGTCCATCACCGGCATCATCACATCACAAATCACCAGGTCGGGAACTTCCTTCTTGGCAACATCCAGTCCTTCCTTACCATCAGCAGCTTCCAGAACGATATAATCATCCTGCAGAAGGGTATGCTCATACTGACGGATATCATTGTTGTCATCGATAACCAAGACGGTTGGCTTATTCGCATATTCGCTCAGCACCTGCTGTACTTTTCCACTTTTTCTCTCTCCATCGTCGATATATTGCAGTTCTGACTCACTAATCAAAGTTTTACATTCTGATAAAGAAGCATTTACAGAGTTATCCACATTATCCACATCCGTGTGGATAACTAGCGACTTATCCTCCTGCTCACGAGGAATCACCACGAAAAAGTCGGATCCCTTACCCAATTCACTTTCTACACGAGCCTCGCCATGATGCAATTCAACAAACGACTTCACCAAAGCCAAGCCGATGCCCGTACCGCTTGCTGCTCCCTTAGCCTGGAAGAAACGCTCGAAAATCTTGCCAGCCTCTTCCTGCGAGATTCCCTTACCGGTATCCCTTACATCCAGGCGGAACTTTCCATCCTCATCTTTCAGAGATACGAAAATATCGCCACCGGCAGGTGTATATTTCAAGGCATTGCTCAGAAGATTGAAGACAACACGAGCTATCTTCTCCTTATCTGCAACCACCTCCTGAGAACCGACAGAATCAGTTATATCCAAATGGAGCTTGATTTGCTTACGTTCAGCAGTAAGCTGGAAATCGCCTACCCACATTTTCAATGCTTTCACCAGATCGAAGCGATAGAGAATCAACTCCATCTTTCCGTTCTGAATCTTTCGGAAATCGAGGATACTGCTCACCAGTTGCTGCAGAGCTACCGCATTACGCTTCACCATCTTTAAAAGTTCACGACTCTTTCCCTTGATACCACTGTCCTCCAGCAGCATTTCCACAGGATCGGCAATCAATGTCAATGGAGTACGGAGCTCATGACTGATATTCGTAAAGAACACCAGGCGGGAATGGGTGAGTTCCAACACCTCCTCGTTCAGTCGTTTCAACTCCGCGTTCTTGCTTTCCAATTCCCCATTCACTCTTTTCAACTCTCCATTGGTTCTCGCCAATTCCTCATTCAGTTTAGCCTTCACCACATAACTGCTGAAAATCATGGCAGCAGCGACTATACAAACCAGCAAGAACAGGCACAAGCCTATCAACATCACTTTCTGGGAATTATAGTCAGAAAGATACCGATCCACCTGTTTATGCAAAGCCTTCAGATTATGAGCCTGTCGTTCAGCGTCTCTGGCTTCCATCAACGTAAGTTCCGCATTTCCCTGGGTAATGATAGATGTACTG
>CAMBBY010000416.1 GCA_945863825.1 uncultured Prevotella sp.
TCCATATCCTATAGCCTTATACAGATTGGGTTTGTCTAATTTCAGCAGTATAGACATCATTAGAATGGCCGGAAGAGCCCATGCAACCTCAATTGTAATTCTCCACATAGCGGGTAGCATGTCATTACTCAGTCCATTGATATGAATATAGCGACCCAACATAGCATTGACAATCAAAATTGCGATAAAAATTAAGAACCATTTTGAAACTCTGGAAGTAAAGGCTTTGGGATATAGAAATAGCAATAAAATTGCGGCAAACATACACACAAACTGGGGTTGAATATGCGTTAAGTCTGCAAAAAGTGGAAATGCAAAAAAGATGATGTAGAATAAACTAACAAAAAGGAACATCTTTTCTCTTCCCGATAAACTAGCCCATATTTTCATACAGCATCAATTTTCCAGGTCGGTATATAATTCAGTTCAGAATTTCTTGTGACTACATGACTTAAGGCAAATCGTTTGTTATACCATGTTGTAGTCTCACTCTTATAGAAGAAAAAACCAAAACGTGTTTGAGCGAACTTCTTTGCTGTCTGCTCGCTAACCTCTGACAGAATACGATAACACAATGGACGATGATCTTTTTGTAGCAAAAAATAACGCCCAAAACGCTTGATATACGTGAGTTTCCTGCCTACTATCCACCAATTAGCATAGTCGTCATCCATCATAACTGGATGCTCTTTTGCATATCCTTTATACGAAGTAAGAAGGCGCATATTGTAGTCATGGAGCAATTTCCACCCCATCTTTATATATCCCGGGTACGAGTTGGGATTTGGGAAGTTGTAGATTATTGCCGATTCGGGAAGAAAAGCAATTGATTTTTTTGTCATGATGCTAAACACTCCTTTTCCACGGCAGTTTTCCATAACACAAGTATCACCTGGTTGATAAGCCTCTTTACCATCAATATCATTACGCCATAGCGCACGTGCAGCTGAAGGAATATGATCAATATATACTACCACCAGAACGGAAGGACCATAGATATTCTGTATGAACTTGCGGTCAAACAACTCCTGCGAGAAGTCATTGTTGAAAACTGTTGAGCAAACGTGGCAAAAGTCTTGAGAGAACTTCTCATCTACCGAATTACTCCAACGTATGTCATAAACTATATTTTCCATTATCCTAAGATTTTACGCCAAACATTATAATAACCTTTTAGCTTAGATACAAATACTCTGAACGGTTCATCACCATTGATGCCGTTACGACCAAAGATAATTTTACCATTCTGCCGATACGAATACATCAGACGGGATGTGTATATACGCTTGTATCCAAGATGAGAACTGATATACTCATTTGTTTCCTCTGAATAAGTGCCATAAGGATAGCAGAAGTCGAGAGGCTTATAACCCAATTCCGCTTCGAAGATGGCATCTGCCTTCTTAAATTCCACATCTACATCAATATTGCTTATTGCATCAATATGAGGATGGGTGTAGGTGTGAGCACCAAACCCCACAAGGCCTTCGTCATGCATGAGTCGAACCTGATCCCATGTAAGGTAATCGGGATTGACACCAATTTCCTTCACGGCAAGATAAATACTATACTTCAGCCCCAAAGACTTCATAAAATCATAAATCTCAGTATAGTTAGATTTCCATCCATCGTCAAAAGCGATTACAATCTTCTTTGAATCGTATGCTTCGTCTGCCTCTGTCTTGAGATCGTCAAAGCGAAGTGTGGTATAGCCATGAGAGGCGATATACTGCATCTGACTCTTGAAAATTTCGATATTCGTTTGCTGGAAAGAATCACCCTTCCCCTGTACGATGTCATGATAATAGATGACATTAACGTACTTATTATTCCCATGCAGGATTTTGCCTATAGCGGGGATACCATATTGGTATATTATTTTCTTTATTGGATTCATAATTTATTGTTACTTATTCCAGATACCTGTGGCAGTTTTGTTAACTATCTTCTTGTACTGGATGGTATATAGTATATTGTTTGGAAGAGTATTTACTAAAATGATGGACATCATGATACCTGGTGTACCAAAAGTCTTCACCATAAAAATGGCAACAGGAATGTAGAGTATCATCTTGAAGACAGCAGAAACCATAGCCACCTGCATCTTACCGACACCGCTAATGAAACTACTGTATGGGTTTGTCCAAATATTAAGAATAAAATAGACTGACATTGTGATTCGCAGTATCCATGATATATACAATTTATCACCTAACCAATAATGGAATACGAATGGCGATATTGCTAATATAATCAATGACAGAATACTTAAAAATAACAATACCTTGTTGATACGTTTTATGATATTCTTCAGCCATGCATAATCTTCTTTAACATAAGCATCCGTTATGGCTGCAGATAACGGCAAGAGCATCATGGTATTGAACATGACGATTACTCCAAAGTATGTAAAAGCTGTGTTATATGCAGCTGCCTCAGAGGGGCTCACATAATGTGATATGAGAAAAGCGGCACTTTGGAAAACAATAAGATTTGCTGACTGACTCACAAAGAATTTCAATCCCAAGGAGTAAATATCACGAAGGCATGCTTTGTCATAACTGCTGAGTTTAGGACTTACTTCTTTGCATCTATTTGTATAGAGTATAACATTACTTATAAGCAGAACAATTACAATAGGTATCGTCATCGCTAAGCAGGCATAGAGTAAGGAGTCATGTGAAAATAGCTTCAGAAGC
>CAMBBY010000417.1 GCA_945863825.1 uncultured Prevotella sp.
CAGAAATCGCCTTTAAAAAGACTCAAGGAAAAACCTCCTGAAAAGCAGGGAATCTTCTAAAAATAACGAAAAATAAAGAAATAACAAATAATAAACTAAATAAGAAAAATGGCAAAATTAGTAATTAATTCCTATGAGGAATTTGCATCTCACCTCGGACAGAAGTTGGGTGAGTCAGAATGGTTGCAGGTAGATCAGGATCGTATCAACAAGTTTGCAGACGCTACACTCGATCCACAGTGGATTCACGTTGACGTAGAGCGTGCCAAGGTAGAGAGCCCTTACCACAGCACAATCGCTCACGGCTATCTTACCCTGTCATTGCTCCCTTACATGTGGCAGCAGATTATCGAAGTGAACAACCTGAAAATGATGGTAAACTACGGTATGGACGAGATGCGTTTCGGTCAGCCAGTCATCACCGGTTCCCGTGTTCGCCTCGTTGCTACCTTGCATGAGATAGCCAATCTCCGCGGCATTTGCAAGACCAGCATCAAGTTTGACATTGAGATAGAAGGCCAGCGCAAGCCAGCACTTTCTGGTATTGCAACCTTCCTCTACTACTTCCAGTAATCACTCCCAAAAGAGAAGAATATGGCAGCAGGAAAATGGATTGGCGGCTTTCTCGGCTTCATGACAGGCGGTCCGCTCGGAGCTCTTGCAGGCTTTGCCCTTGGAGCACTTTTCGATAAAGGTCTTGACAGTGTAAACGAGGACAGCGGCAACCAGCAGGCATACGCCCACTCCAACAGGAGCTATGAGGGTCAGCGCAACAGTTTTATGTTTTCGCTGCTCGTACTTACCTCCTACATCATCAAGGCCGACGGCCGGGTGATGCATTCAGAAATGGAGTTGGTGCGCCGTTTTCTGAGTCAAAATTTCGGAGAACAGGCTAAGCAGCAGGGTGAAGAAATCCTGCTCAAGCTTTTCGAGCAGCAGAAGCGCCTGGGCATGGCTGAATATCGTACGGTGATACAGGACAGTTGTCATCAGATACGTGCCAACATGGCTTATGAGCAGCGCCTTCAGTTGCTCAATTTCCTGGTCATGATAGCGCAGGCCGATGCTGTAGTAAGTCCAGAAGAGATTGCAGCCCTCAAGGAAGTGGCCATTCACATGGGACTCTCCGTAGAAGATGTCATTCAGATGCTCAATCTACGCAACGGTTCCTCAGCCACCAGCAGTCTCGATGATGCTTACAAGGTGTTAGGAATTGCCCCTTCAGCCACCAATGATGAAGTGAAAGCAGCTTATCGCAAGATGGCGCTCAAACATCATCCAGACAAGGTTGCTGCTCTGGGCGAAGACGTGCGCAAGGCTGCCGAGAAGAAATTCCAGGAAATCAACGACGCTAAGGAGAAAATCTTCAAAGCAAGGGGATTATAAAGAACTTCATCAGTTTTCTTCATCGGATTACGAAGAGTTAACGGAACTTTCTTGCTCCACGGATTATGCACGGAATTAAACGGTTGGGACCTTGCAGCCATTAGTCTAACACCATAACATTCCGGCTTTAGAGGGATATCGCTAAGCCCGTCAGGTCGGGTTTCCGCTTAAAATCCGTACTAAAATCAGAGGAGGCAGTTAAGAAGCCGTGTCTCATCCGATGAATAATAAAATATCGGATAAATAAAAAGCTCGCCAGATTATTCTGACGAGCTTTTTATTTATCTTTTCCGCAGTTTTTTCCGAAGAATATAATCTGTATATTCCAAAGAATATAATCAGTCATTCCAAAGGAACTATTCTGCAGACGTTTTCTGCAGGGATTTATTCTGCATCCTCAGACTTCTTCTTGCGAATAGTGCGCTTGCGCTTTGGTTTTTCCTCTGCTACAGGATTGTCGATTTTAACACCAGCCAATTCTGGGTCGATGAGGATACGGCCGCAGTACTCACAAGGAATAATCTTCTTATGCATCTTGATGTCCAACTGGCGCTGAGGTGGAATCTTGTTGAAGCAACCGCCACAAGCATCGCGCTGTACATATACAATACCCAAACCGTTGCGGGCACCCTTGCGGATACGCTTGAAGCTGGCAAGCAGACGTGGCTCGATTTTCTTCTCCAGTTCAGCAGCTTTTTCCTTCAGGTTCTCCTCTTCCTCACGAGTTTCCTCCATGATTCCGTCGAGCTCAGCACGCTTCTCAACCAAACCTCTTTCGCGGTCCTGCTTCTGTGCTAAAGCATAATCCAGGTCAGCCTGCTTTTCGCGGATTTTCTGCTCACCCTCACGGATCTTCTTGTTGCAAAGCTGGATTTCCAACTCCTGGAACTCGATTTCCTTGCTCAAAGTATCATACTCACGGTTGTTGCTAACAGTTTCCAACTGAGCCTGATAGCGCTCTACACTTGCCTGAGCGTCCATGATCTCAGCATGCTTCTGAGACAAAGCTCTGTCAAACTGGTAGATTTCGCGATCAATGTTCTCGATACGAGTTGCAAGACCGGCGATTTCATCTTCCAAGTCCTGAACTTCCAGAGGAAGCTCACCACGCAACGCACGTTTCTCATCGATAGAAGACAAGGTGGTCTGAAGCTGATAGAGAGTCTTCAACTTCTCTTCCACTGTCAAATCTGTAGGATCTTTCTTTGCCATATTATTAATATTTAAAATAATTATTTTTATTCTTCTTTATTTTCTTACAAAATTCCCCTTCTGCCCTCAAAAGGACAAAGAGGAAGGGAAAAC
>CAMBBY010000418.1 GCA_945863825.1 uncultured Prevotella sp.
AGATTCGCCTTAGTCTCGTGGGCTCGGAGATGTGTATAAGAGACAGATCAAAAAGCCACAATACCAGCAAGAGGATATCAGTAGCGTAGAGCAGTTTAACACCTCCTACAACTACTATATTTTCAGCAATACCATGCCAGAGAATGCTATCGGTTGTCCATTTGTCAATAAAGACGGACAAGTAATCGGACTCATGCACTCCAATGGTACCGTTACGGCCATCGATGCTAACTATGCCAAACAACTGCATGTAACCGGTCTCTCCACCCTGGACGCAGCCCTTCGAGAAAGCGGCATCCGCACCGCCTTGCCTGACAAGGAGGAAGATGCCATCACGATGATGACGCTGAGCAAGGGACAGAAATCGGCTGATGACAACATGAAATATGCAGACGAGTTTATCAGAAAGTTCCCTACATCCTCATTCGGTTATAAGGAAAAGGCAGCCTTGTTGGTCAATAAACAGCAATTTGAAGAGGCAGAGAAAGTGATGCAGGAAAGCATCAAGAAATGCAGTAAGAAAAATGAGGCTCACGGCGATTTCGCTGACCTTATCTATCAGAAAGTAGCATACGTAGGCGATTCTATCTACCCTGCTTGGAATGCAGACAAGGCATTACAGGAAGCACAGAAAGCATATAGTATCAAGGCTGAGCCGCTTTACAAGCATCAGGAAGGTAAAATCAACTACCTGAAAAAGGACTATCAGAAGGCATACGACCTGTTTATGGAACTGACCAAGACACCGATGAACAGTGGCGAGATATGGTATGAGGCAGCTCAAGCTAAGAGTCAGCTGAAAGCACCATACGATGAGTTGAAAGTACTTCTGGACAGTGCCGTATCAGTAGGAGTACGCACCAAGATGGCAGCCCCTTATTATCTGGCACGTGCCAATTTCCTCGATGCCCAGGGCAAGACCAGAGAAGCATTGGCAGACTATAATATGTATGACAGCATAGCTCGGCCGATAGCCCCTACCTTCTTCTATGCCCGATACAAATGCGAGATGAAGTTGCGCCAGTGGCAGCAGGCATTGTTGGACATCGCCCGCACCTGTTATCTCAATCCGAATGAGCCAACCTATTTTGCAGAATGGGCAAGTCTCGACCTCCGTGTGAAGAGATATGATGAGGGAATCAGCGCTGCAGAAGCCTGCATCAGACTGGCACCGGAATATGCAGACGGTTATCTTCTCCTCGGTATTCTGCAAGCAGAGAAAGGCAAGAAAGAGGAAGCCAAAGGCAATCTTCTGAAAGCCAAGGAACTGGGAGATACCAGAGCAGATGAATATCTAAAGAAATACAAATTGAATTAAAGTTTAAGTTTCATTTATAGTAGGCGTACAGTTCTCGTAAAGAGAACGTGCGCCTTTTTTATTCCCCAAACTTTTTTAATCAAAATATTGTGAATACTCCTTCTTCACATCGAAACAAGGAGAGACTTTAACGGAAAAGAACAGAAAAAGAGGCTCATCAGGAACTCCTGACAAACCTCTTTTCTATGATTTTTGTGATTCCGTTGGGGTTCGAACCCAAGACCCACAGCTTAGAAGGCTGTTGCTCTAATCCAACTGAGCTACGGAACCATCAATTAATCATTTGCAATTTCTAAACTTGCGAGTGCAAAGGTACAACTTTTTATTGAAACAGCCAAATATTTTTGCAAATATTTGGCTGTTTATGCTTATTTAGAAGCAAACGACCCCGTCTAAAAAGAAAACAGAGGGATATTTACTGCGTTTCTGCACCAGATGAACGGTGCGCAACATTTACTTACTGAACAACTCGTCGAGCAATGTATAGAATGCAGGATCCTCACCTACGATGGTCTTCACAATCTTACCCTCTGGAGAAAGTACAATCTTGGTAGGGAAACCCTGGATGGCATACTTGTCGCAAACATTCTCAGCACCATTACGTGGATTATAAACATGCTTCCATGGCAACTCGTGCTTCTTCACAGCATCCTTCCACTTCTGCTCAGTATCATTGCAATCAATACCTACAATCTCAAACTTACCTGCATACTTGGTATAGTACTCTTTCATCTGAGGCATACCCTTGATGCACCAACCGCACCATGATCCCCAGAAATCAAGAACTACATACTTGCCACGCAAGCTGGAAAGGGTAAAGTCGTTGCCCTCAATATCCTTCAAGGTGAAATCAGGAGCCTCAACACCGGCTGCCTGCACTTTCTTTGCCTTCTCCTCTGCCTCCATCTGAGCCTTTGCCTGATCCAACATTGGCTGATAGAATGCCTTCATACGACCGTTACGAACTGACTCTGAAAGCATATTGACTACCTTCTGCATGACATCATACTCTTGGAACTGAGGAACGAGCGCTGCAGTTGCCTCCTCGTTGGCATGCTGGGAAATGTAATTCATTATCTTCTCATTGCGTGCCTTCTCGAGTTCCATAGCCTTCTCCTGATATTCCTTACGGAGGGCATTCTGATCGCCACCATTCTTCATACGGTCGTCAATAGACTTACGCAACTCTGTGAAAGGCTTCTCTGCCTCTTCCAGCATCAGATCCACAGAATGGTACTGCCTATAGAAATTGCTACCAGAGATATCGTAACGGGTGAGAACATCACCTACGAGCTCTGCCTTCTCACCTGGCACTGCTACGATGCGAGCCATCTTGTACTCTGTGTTGCGGAAGGTACCTGGAGTCT
>CAMBBY010000419.1 GCA_945863825.1 uncultured Prevotella sp.
AAGTTCAAAGCCGCTCGCCTTCAAAACTACCTCTACAACAATGTTTACGCCTCTTTCCATGCATGTGGTCCCATTTCAGATAGATTCCTGCGAGAATCGTGCCGGAAATACTATGCCAGGCACAACTGATGGCGCAAGGCAATACGGCCAAAGGCTGGGCGGCAAAGAAATTGCCGGCAAGCACCGTGGCAAGACCAGCGTTCTGCATTCCCACCTCAATACTGATGGTGCGCTTCTTGGCTGTATTGAATCCGGCACATTTGCCTGCCAGCCAACCCAGAAGATAACCCAAGGTATTGTGGCAGAAAACCACCGCAAAAGTCCAGAGGAAAAGCATCAAGCCACGGGCTACGAGATCATCGTGAACCGTAGAAATCACACCGCCTACGATAATGGCCAGACAGGTTACACTGATACCCGGCATGAGGCTCTGGATGGTAGGGAAGTATTCTTTCTTACCATATACGTAATTGAGGGCGCAGCCGATGGCTACAGGAATAATCGTGACGATGAGGATGTTGATGAACATTCCCACTGCATCTACATGGATAATCTCGCCAGCCGTAATCTTCATCAGCAGCGGAGTCATTACTGGAGCCAGAATGGTAGAGGCGCAGGTCATTCCTACGGAGAAGGCCACGTCGCCATGACAGAGATAACTCATGATGTTGCTCGATACGCCGCCCGGACAACAACCTACCAGCAGAATGCCGAGCGCCAGCGCAGGGTCAAGATGCCATACATGAACCAGCGTGTAGGCCACACCAGGCATGATGATAAACTGGGCACAGGCACCGATGAAAACATCGAGCGGACGCTGAGCCAGAATCTTGAAATCATTGGTGGTCAGGGTGAGACCCATCGTGAGCATGATAATGCCGAGAATGACGGTTTGGATTGTTCCGCGCACCCAGTCGAAGGTATGTGGGAAGAAGAATGTAAACACAGCTACACCTATTACAAAAATAGATGTATAATTGGCCAGCCAGCGGCTGAGTCCTTGAAATAACTTAAGCATAATTCTATTTCTTTTAAAATCCTATATTTCTCTCTCGTTTATGATCTCTCATTGCTTCCTCTCTTTCAAATTCGGGTGCAAAATTACAGATTTCTTCTAATATGACAAAATATTGTTGGAAATAATTGCGATTTATAAGCATTTAATGTGTCTATCCTTTCGTTTTCGCACAAAAGGCTTGCAAGTGAGCAATGAAAAAAGTATTCCTCCTATTCTCACTTTTTGGTTTATTTATTTTGTCTTTCCCCTAAATACTTGTATCTTTGCACCATAATTATCGATAATTATAAAGAATGAACGAAGATTTTGACATAAGAAATGAGTCGGTTACGCCCGCCGAGAAGGAATTCGAGAAGGCACTGCGACCACTGAAGTTCTCTGACTTCAGCGGACAGAGCGGTGTGGTGGACAATCTCGAAATCTTTGTTGAGGCTGCCAAATACCGTGGCGAACCGCTCGATCATACGCTCCTGCACGGTCCTCCAGGACTGGGTAAGACTACTTTGAGCAACATCATCGCCAATGAACTGGGTGTGGGATTCAAGATTACCTCAGGTCCTGTGCTCGACAAGCCGGGCGATTTGGCCGGCATCCTGACTTCCCTGGAGCCGAATGATGTGCTTTTCATCGATGAAATCCATCGTCTCTCGCCAGTTGTAGAGGAGTATCTCTATTCGGCGATGGAGGATTACCGTATCGACATCATGATAGACAAGGGACCTTCGGCAAGAAGCATCCAGATAGATCTGAACCCTTTCACGCTGGTGGGCGCTACAACCAGAAGCGGACTGCTCACAGCCCCTCTCCGTGCCCGTTTCGGCATCAATCTCCATCTGGAGTATTATGATCCGGAGACGCTGCAGAAGATTATCCGGAGAAGTGCAATGCTCCTGAAAGTGCCTATCGAGGATGCGGCTGCGGTGGAAATCTCCCGCCGTTCGCGCGGAACGCCTCGTATTGCCAATTCGCTCTTGCGCCGCGTGAGAGATTTCGCCCAGGTGAAGGGTAACGGAACCATCACTTATGATATTGCGCAGATGGCGCTCAAGGCGCTGAACATCGACCAGTACGGTCTGGACGAGATAGACAACAAGATTCTCACCACCATCATTGACAAGTTCCGTGGCGGACCAGTGGGCGTGGGCACCATAGCTACAGCCATCGGCGAGGATGCGGGCACGGTAGAGGAAGTGTATGAGCCTTTCCTCATCATGGAGGGTTTTATCAAGCGCACTTCGCGTGGTAGAATGGCTACGAAACTTGCCTACGACCATCTGGGCAGAAACCCTTATGCAGGGAATGTGATGCAGGGAGACCTGTTTGAGTGAAGAACGAAGAGTGAAGAGTGAAGAATTCAATAGTTTGAAGCTTCAATCTTCGTTTCACATTATAATTTAGATTCTAATAAAGAAGGACAAGAGAATTCTTCACTCTTCGTTCTTCATTCTTCACTTTAAAATATGAAGATAGGAATATTTACGGGTACATTCGACCCATTTACGATAGGACATCAGAACATTGCGGAGCGTGCTCTGCCGATGTTTGACAAGCTTGTGATTGCCGTGGCGATGAGCAAGCTGAAGCATGCTAACGAGGAGATAGAGAAGCGTGTGGCTGTCTCTTATACACATCTCCGAGCCCACGAGACTAAGGCGAAT
>CAMBBY010000420.1 GCA_945863825.1 uncultured Prevotella sp.
GAGATTCGCCTTAGTCTCGTGGGCTCGGAGATGTGTATAAGAGACAGGCAGAATCCTAACTGGAAGGCGAATGCTGCTGAATGGCAGAAACTGAAGGGCGAAATCACCCTCTATATGACCAATGATATGGGTCGCAACGGCTACTACGACCAGAAGCCTATCGCCGAACTGATGGGCGAAATGGCGGGCACGGTAGATCCTGAATGTGTACTTGCCGTGGGCGACATCCATCATTTTAATGGCGTGGCTTCCACTCAAGACCCTTTGTGGCTTACCAATTACGAATGGGTCTATTCTCATCCAGACCTGATGCTCAACTGGTTCCCGGTTTGCGGTAACCATGAGTATCGTGGTAATACCCAGGCTTTTATGGACTACGGCAAGGTGAGCCGCCGCTGGATGATGTCAGCCAAATATTACACCAAGGTGTTCGACCACAAAGGAACCACCGTGCGCGTCATCTTCCTCGATACTACACCCCTCATCGATTCTTACCGCAAGAATTCAGACATCTATCCTGATGCCTGCAAGCAGGATGCTGAGGCTCAGCTCTTCTGGCTCGACGAAACTCTGAAGAATGCCAAGGAAGACTGGGTCATCGTGGTAGGCCATCATCCTATCTATGCCTACACCACGAAGAAGGAGAGCGAGCGTCTCGACATGCAGAAGCGTCTTCTTCCTATCCTCCATAAATATAATAATGTGGCGATTTATGCCTGCGGTCACATCCACAACTTCCAGCACATCCAGAAGAAGGGCGATAATATCGACTACGTAGTCAATTCCTCTTCTTCTCTGGCTCGTCCTGTGAAGCCTATCGATGGTACCGTGTTCTGCAGTCCTGCCGACGGATTCTCTGTATTTACCGTAGATAAGAAGCAGCTGAGAATGGCGATGATTGACAAGGATGGAAAAATCATACACACGGTTACAAAAAGTAAGTGAAGAGTGAAGAACGAAGAGTGAAGAATTCAATAGCGATATAGATGAAAAGATTTTTAATGAGTGCGGCGCTTCTTGCCGCTGCGACTTCCGCCATTCAAGCACATACGCTGGATGGTATTGTCAAGGATAACAAGACGGGTGAACCCCTCATCGGAACCGTAATCCGAGTGAAGGAGTTGCCCAACGTGAGTACCACCACCGGACTTGATGGTACTTTCACCCTGCATGAACTGCCTGATAAGGGCAAGGTGACTCTCATCGTTTCATACATGGCCTACAAGACCCGCGAAATGGTGGTAGATGTGGCTAAAGACTTCTCCAAGGATGGAAAAGAGGGAAAGGATGGATACCTGACCATCGCCATGGATGAAGACCTGAAGCAGTTGGGCGAAGTGGTGGTTACCGGTCATCGTGAATACAGAAGCGATCGTAGTGCCGTGGAGACCGTGAAGAATGCGGGCAACGTGCTCAACGTGATGAGCCAGCAGAGCATCCAACTCTCTCCTGACGTCAACGTGGCGAGCATGCTCCAGCGTGTTTCTGGTATCACTATGGAGCGTGATGCTTCCGGAGAGGCTTCTTACGCCATACTCCGTGGTATGGATAAGCGATACAACTACACCCTGGTCAACGGCGTGAAGATTCCAAGTCCGGACGACAAGAACCGTTATATCCCATTAAATATCTTCCCAAGCGACTTGATGGACCGCCTCGTCGTATCCAAGTCTCTGACTGCCGATATGGAAGGCGATGCAGCCGGCGGCGTGGTGGATATGGTGATGAAGGATGCTCCTTCCCGTTTCCAGATTCAGGCAAATGCTGCCATCGGAGCGAGTGATTATTTCTGGAAAGAGGGGAGAGATTATCTTACCAGCAACCGTTCCGACTATACCAAGAAGGCGCCTTACGAGGCTTTCGGACCTGAATATAAAGCACAGATGAGCGATTTCAAAAATGGTCCTGTACAGTTGAAGCGCCATTCCGCTCCTGCTCCCAACTTCATCGGAGGTTTGAGCATCGGCAACCGATTCTGGGGCGATCGCCTGGGTGTGATGCTTGCCGGAAGCGTTCAGAATACTTTCCGTGGTACCGAGCGTACTTATAATTCCGTGAAGATGGCTTCGGGTGAGCAGGCGATGTATATCTCCAATCTGCATCATCGCTTCTACAGCATCCACGATCTTACCACGGGTGTTCATGCTAAGTTCGACTTGACTCTGCCTGGACATAAGTTGGAATGGTATAATATGTATGTGCGCACCAATTCCAAGGGCATCAGATACAATAGCGGCATCAATACCGAATACATCGGAGCCGACAGTTATACGCAGGATGATGAAGTCCGCTCTCTCTCAACTACTCAGAGCATCTTCGCCTCCAACCTGAAGGGTACGCATCATCTTACCAAGGATTTTACCCTCGATTGGTCGGGCGTGTTCTCTCAGGCAAAGGAAGAAGATCCGGACAGAACCTATGTCTCTCTGACGAATACCGTGAACAGGACTGCCGAGAATGGCGGAGATGCCGTTGCTGGTTCTATCTGGGAAGGCGACAAGAATATTATCAAGACCCTGCCTAAGAGTGCCGAGCGCCGATTCCAGCACAACAAGGATACCGACTGGGCGGGTTACATCAATCTCTCTTACGATACCCATTTCGCCAACGATGTGGAGGCGCTTTGGAAGGCGGGCGCACAGTATCGCAGAAAGGAACGCAGCAACAGATATTATT
>CAMBBY010000421.1 GCA_945863825.1 uncultured Prevotella sp.
ATTCGCCTTAGTCTCGTGGGCTCGGAGATGTGTATAAGAGACAGGTATATGCATGGACGATATTCAAAGATTTGATGAATTTGAGTGGCTGCTTGCCAATAAGGTAGTTAATGAGAATGTTCTACCTGATGAGAATGTACTTGTATACAGTGGACATTCAGCATTTTCAATTGGATTAACCGAATTATATTTTGTGGAACTATTCTACGATAAATACGTGCGTGTGTTTGGCTCTGCTTTTATACAGAATAAGATAGATGCCTTAAAAAATGAGACTGCAAGAAAATGGGCAAATTATGCCATGGATAGAATACCTGCTGTCATAAATATAAAAACGAGGAATTTGTAGATAGCTTGGAAGACCTTCAGAATAGTTTCTCCTTTCTTTGCACGTTTCCCTTTTCTCACAGGAACTGAAATTTCGTAGGTAGTGGTTTGATTGATCTATCGGATAATCATTTTCGTAAAACAATATGAGAAGAATCCAAAAATGCCTATATACTGGTGAGTTTACATTGTCGTATGCAAATTTGAAGTAGTCTTCTCTTGTAAAGAAAGGCATATAGGGTTTAAAAACCTCCAACAGATTGGTATAAGGTAATGCCAATCTTGCTCGGTGCTGCTGGAGCTGCATTGGGACATGCTGCCCTCAAGAAAGCCGCCAACAAGCGTCGCCAACAAAAAACACCACTAAAAGCCCGGAATGTAGCACCAGAAAGCACTTATGCCACAGAATGGGACAAGAAGATGGATGGGTACATAATGAATGGTTGTGCAGTCATAGTTGCAACGGCCACTATCATCTTCTTCGTCTGGTTATTTATCTGAAATGGCATATAGAAGGTATTTGCGGAAGTGGCTACGAATACGATGGAAATTTAAGATAAGTGAGGATAACGACTTAGCGGAACTTACCACTGTATTACTCGGCTTACTCGCATTACTGATATTACCTTCCTCGCTTTCTTTTACGTGATGTGGGACGTATCATGGCGGCGGCTTGGGCGATGCAACGTCGCCACCAGTGTTCATCGTCTTCGTCCTTGTCACGTTCCCATCCTGAACTTGGGCGGCTTCCACCACCGCCACATGACTCCGCATAATTGGTGGCCTCATGAATGTAGCGAAGGGCAAGGAGCATGGCCACGTTGACCACATGTCCGCTGTTTTCTGCAAGGTCGTTGAAACCTGATGTTTCGAGGATTTCTTGCTGTGACTGGGTGTGGGTGGACAACACCGGCTCGAGGGCGGCTGCATACATTCTATGATAGGTGGAGATGATGTTCTTCTGAAGCATGGTAGCCTCTTTCTCCATATCGTCACCCAGCACGTTTTGCATCCGGTTGTGTCGCTCTTGAAGTTCTGTCAGGCGAGCTTTGGCAGCTTCGATGGTGCTATTGGCATCTTCAAGCATCTTGTTACGGAGCGCCAACTTGTCGTCTATGCCTTCCAATTCTATGCGCAATTTCTGCATTTGCTTTGCCAAATCGGCATTGTCAGCACCATCCTGGCCAAACTGTTTGGCAATAAGGTCTATCTGTTCCTGCACCTTTGCCTTGCGCTCTTGAAGGTTGGCAATCATGGTGGAGATAATCTTTAGCTTTATATCAGCCTTACGTATCTTAAGAAGCAGTCCCTCACGAGTGGTCTCCAATTCTCTGATTTGTGAGACAAGGTCTCGCTTATATTCTTCTGTGGAGCGATGACGAGACATGGTCTCGGCCATGTTGTCACCCCGCTCAAATCCCCATTTCTTGCTGACTTCCTCATAGAAGGCATCGTGCAGGGCACCGATTATGGCTCGTCCTTCCACCTGGTCTTTGCCGAAATGACTGTGCCAGGATATTTTGTTCTGCTCGTTGACGGGCACCACGGCACAATGAACATGCGGGTTCTTCTCGTCCAGATGGACATAGAAACTGATGATATTGTCTTCACCAAAATGGTTTGCCACGAAGCTATACACATCCTTCGCCCACTCCTCAATATCCTTCTGTCGGGTCAGATGCGAGTTATCTGCACCTTTGGAGAGGTCGACCGTCTGGTTACTGAAAGCAAGTTCGAGCATCCGTTCTCTGCTACCACCAAAGATGAACTGGGCCAGAGTCCGGCGACGGCGTCTGACATTTGTTCGGGCATTCGGGTCTTTGATACCCCGGGCAGCAAGGTTCTCCGCCAACTTCTGGGCTATGGTCTTCGAAGTTTCGATAGGTTGTACAATCCCTCCCTTTACCACCTCAAAATTCAAGTGATATCGTGAAGGGTCATAGTTCGCCAAAGGGTCATTGACCTTCTTCTGCGAATGTTGCTCTGTCCAGTTCCGCTGCTGTTCATTACTCTCCAGGGTGGTTATTCCTTCAGAGTTTGGACGCAAGTCCATTACCTGTTTTTGTCCTGCCATAATCTTTGATTTTTACATTATTAGACCCTTATTCTGCCCGAGCTTGCTCCCCACAGGCACCAAGCCGAGGGACTCCTTAGGAGGGGCAGCCTAATCCTTTAACGGATGTTAATGGGTATTAGGCTACCCGATTTGAAAAATCGTTGCGTATTGGTGTTGGCGTAAGCCTGATTAAAAAGATGCGAGCAAGCTCGCCTAAAGTAGAAAAGGTGCGAAGCATATTGCTGTCTCTTATACACATCTGACGCTGCCGACGATACTCCTTGTGTA
>CAMBBY010000422.1 GCA_945863825.1 uncultured Prevotella sp.
AAGAGGCTTACGAGCGGGCAAAGGATATCCGTGTGATGAGCCGTGCCCGTCCTACTGATAAGCAGCGACTGGTGGCCATGCTCCAGAAGCGTGGCGAGGTGGTTGCCGTAACAGGTGATGGTACCAACGATGCTCCGGCACTTCACTATGCACATGTGGGGCTGTCATTAGGTTCTGGAACATCCGTGGCGAAGGAGGCTTCGGATATGACCCTGCTTGATGATTCCTTCAAATCTATCGCCAATGCCGTAATGTGGGGACGCTCGCTCTATCGCAACCTGCAGCGTTTCCTCTTCTTCCAGTTGGTAGTCAATGTGGCAGCCCTCCTGCTGGTGTTGGGTGGTTCTGTCATCGGAACAGAGATGCCGTTGACTGTAACCCAGATTCTCTGGGTCAACCTCATCATGGATACCTTTGCAGCCTTGGCGCTCGCTTCATTGCCTCCATCTCACGAGGTGATGAAAGAGAAGCCACGCAAGGCATCCGATTTCATCATCAACAAGAGCATCGGTTTCGGAATCCTGTTCTGCGGCATCGTCTTCTTCCTCGTGATGTTTGCCCTGCTGGTTTACTGTGAGCGCAGAGGCAAGGGTGGAGTAGATGTGCATGAGCTGACCATGTTCTTCACCACCTTCGTGATGATCCAGTTCTGGAACCTCTTCAATGCCAAGGCGCTGATGAGTCATCACACCGCTTTCCGCCATTTCCTGAAGGATAAGGGAATGATCTTAGTGCTTGTTCTTGTCTTAGTGGGTCAGTGGATCATCGTAACCTTCGGTGGCGAAATGTTCCGCACCACACCATTGTCGCTCCACGAGTGGCTGCTCATCATCGGTTCCACCTCTGTTGTGCTCTGGGTGGGCGAGCTGTGGAGAGCATTCAAGAGAATGATAGCTAAGAGAAGATAGTCCAATGATTAAGATAGAATGAATACAATACATTACAACGAAACTGTACAATTGCAGCCTTGCGTAGCAACTATCGGCTTCTTTGACGGGGTGCATCGTGGACATCAGTTCCTGATCCGCCATCTTGTAGAAACCGCCAGTCAGGAGAATTTGCAATCCACCATCATTACTTTCGATGAGCATCCTCGCAAGGTACTCCAAAGCGATTATCAGCCGGAGATGTTGAGTACGCTCGATTCAAAACTTCTCCTCCTTTCAAAAACAGAGGTGGATAATGCTGTTGTCTTGCATTTCGATAAGGCGATGGCTGCCATGTCAGCGCGCGAGTTTATGCAGAAGATACTCTATGACCATCTCCATGTCAGGAAACTGTTCATCGGTTATGATCATCGTTTTGGTCATCATCGTTCTGAGACTTTCGAGGATTATGTGCGCTACGGCAAAGAACTGGGTATTGAGGTCATCAAAAACGATGCCTTCTGGATAGATGACATCAATATTTCTTCCTCTGTCATCCGTTCCTTCCTGAAAGAAGGTGAAATAGAGATGGCCAACCAGTGCCTGGGTTATCCTTATACCATTATCGGTAAAGTAGTGAATGGTTATCATGAGGGAAGAAAACTCGGATTTCCGACTGCCAATCTGGACATCTCGCATTTCGGGCAGTTGATTCCTGCCACAGGAGTTTATGCCGTAAAGGTTCGTATAGAGAACTCTATGACTTGGAAACAGGGCATGATGAATGTGGGCAACCGACCAACTTTTAATGGCAAGCAGATTACGCTGGAAACGCATATCTTCAATTTCGAGGGTGATATCTATGATCAACTGCTGCTTGTCAGTTTTGTCAAGCGTATCCGTGGTGAACAGAAATTTGATAGTCCAGAGGAATTGGCAGAACAGTTGAAGGAAGATGAAAAAACAGTAGTGGAATTTTTAAATAAGGAGATTGACAATGGCAAAGATTAATTTTAAAAAAGGTCTGACAGACATAGTTTTATACATTATTATATTTATAGTCGTACAGATATTTCTGACTTGTGCTGGAGCAGGCATTTGGGCTGCTGTCAAGGGCGAAGGTTATCAGGCAACTCTTCTTGCTATGCATACGGGCAATAATGCCATCCTGACGGCGCTGACTACGGTATTCAGTAATGTCATCACCCTCATCATTTTCCTGAAGGCTAAATGGACTCCCATTACCCGTAACTATCTGCAGTCAAAGCCTTGGATCAGTCTGTTGTGGGTAGCTTTGTTTACTCTGGGCGCTATCATTCCTTTGGAGTTTGTCTATGAGCAGATAGGCATCGAGATGGATGCGGATACCGAGCGGGTATTTGCTTCGCTGATGAAGGAGCCTTGGGGCTATGTAGCTATCGGTATATTGGCACCTCTGGCAGAGGAAATCGTGTTCCGTGGCGCTATCCTCCGTACTTTGCTTGATATGGTAAGCAAGAAGAATCATTGGGTTGCCATCTTCATTTCTGCAGCTGTGTTTGGCTTGATACATGGCAATGAGGCGCAGTTTATCAATGCCCTCCTGATGGGCTTGCTTTTGGGATGGATGTATTATCGTACCAAGAGTCTTGTTCCGGGCATTCTGATGCATTGGGTGAACAATACGATGGCTTATGTCTTGAATAATCTCATGCCACAGAGTGATGGCAAGCTCATCGACCTCTTCCATGGTGATGAAAAGACCGTATATTATCTGTCTCTTATACACATCTCCGAGCCCACGAGACTAAGGCGAATC
>CAMBBY010000423.1 GCA_945863825.1 uncultured Prevotella sp.
TATCGTCGGCAGCGTCAGATGTGTATAAGAGACAGCTATCAGACATCCCGATTAGAGTGCAAAACTATGCTTTAGAGTGCAAAGTTACGCATTTATTCGCAAAAATATCACGAACCCTCCTTTTGTTTAATATAATTTAATACTTTCCGATAAAATTATCCGAATACTCTTCGCCCAATTCACATTTTTTCCTTATTTTTGCAACCAAATTGTTTTTAAAAATCAGAACGCTTATGTATCACTCAACTTTACCTTTCGAATTCGTACTTCCTGCCGAATGGGAACGTCAAAGCGGCATTATGCTCACTTGGCCTCACGCTGAAACAGACTGGAAACCCTATCTGCGACAGATAACAGATACTTATCTGGAACTGGCTGATATCATTACCCGATATGAACACCTCCTCGTGGCTACTCCTATCTTGGAGAGCACCAGGTCGATGCTTGCCAAAAGATTGTCGGCCGACCAGATGAACCGTGTCCACCTCTTTGAAATCGACAGCAATGATACATGGGCACGAGATCATGGTCCGATTACCCTGGTGTGCAAGTCGCAGAACTCAGGCTACATGATGCCTTTCACCCTCCTCGACTTCAAGTTTAATGGATGGGGAGAAAAGTTCCGTTGGGAGAAAGACAATGCCATCACGCAAAACCTGTATTATCAGGGAGCTTTCCAGAACAGTGCGGTCAACAACCATCAGGGATTTGTGCTCGAAGGCGGTAGCATCGAGAGCGACGGCAAGGGCACCATCTTCACCACCTCCCAGTGCCTCCTGGCGCCTCATCGCAACCAGCCGTTCAATCGTGAGCAACTGGAAAAACTCCTGAAGAATTTCTTCCAGGCGCAGCACATCGTCTGGCTCGACCATGGCAATCTGATTGGCGACGACACCGACGGCCATATAGACACCATCGTGAGAGTAGCTCCCCACGACACCTTATTATATGTAGGGTGCGACAATCCTGAGGATGAACAATATGAGGATTTCCAGGCACTCGAAGCCCAACTCAAGAAGCTCTTCACCTTCGAAGGCTATCCTTACCGACTGCTGAAATTGCCAATGCCGGACGCAATTTATGATGATGGCGACCGATTGCCGGCTACCTACGCCAACTTCCTCATCCTGAATGGAGCCGTGATTTACCCTACCTACAACCAGCCTGAGAAAGACGAGGAAGCCAAAAAGCATATCCATCTCGCCTTCCCAGACAGAGAAATCATCGGTGTAGTTTCGCTCACCATCGTCCGCCAGCATGGAAGCATCCATTGCCTCACCATGCAGTTGCCGGAAGGAGTTATCAGAATGCAGGAACCTGCCCAGTTCTAAATTGGTTTTACGAAGGATTTCATCAATTGAGATTGATTTTGTTTAAGACCTAAAAAGCTGGATTACAGGCTCTTTAGAAAGGGAAAATTTCGGAAAAGAAGAAAAGACGGAAATTTTCGGAAGAAGAAAAATTCTCAGAAGAAGAGAAGAATTTTCGGAAAAGAAAAGAGAAGAAATAAGAAAAAGAAGAAAGAGAAAAATGAAACTCGGATTTTTACAGTTACATATTACGGCAGATGTTGCCGACAACAAGAGACGCCTGGCAGAAGGCATTATCGACCTTGCCAACCGCGGTGCAGAACTCATCGTATTGCAGGAATTGCACAATACGCTTTATTTCTGTCAAGTAGAAGATGTGGATAATTTCGACCTGGCTGAAACGATTCCTGGCCCCTCCACCGATTTCTACGGCAAGTTGGCCAAAGACCTCGGCGTAGTCATCGTTACTTCCCTTTTCGAGCGACGTGCACCAGGACTTTACCACAATACGGCAGTAGTGATTGAGAAGGATGGAACCATCGCCGGCAAATACCGCAAGATGCACATTCCAGACGATCCTGCCTACTATGAGAAGTTCTACTTCACCCCTGGCGACCTCGGTTTCCAGCCTATTCAGACTTCCGTGGGCAAACTCGGCGTGCTCGTTTGCTGGGATCAGTGGTATCCCGAAGCAGCCCGTCTGATGGCTCTCCAAGGAGCAGAAATCCTCATCTATCCTACTGCCATCGGCTATGCCAATTATGATACAGAGGATGAACAACAGCGCCAGCGTGAAGCATGGACCACTGTGATGAGGGGCCACGCAGTTGCCAACGGCTTGCCTGTAGTAGCCGTCAATCGTGTTGGTTATGAACCAGACCCAAGCGAGCAGACAGGCGGAATCCAGTTCTGGGGCAGCAGTTTCATTGCCGGTCCTCAGGGCGAGCTTCTTTACCGTGCCAGCGACAATGAAGAAGAAAGCATCGTGGCAGAAATCGACATCAAGCACAGTGAGGATGTGCGCCGCTGGTGGCCATTCCTCCGCGACCGTCGCATCGAAAACTACGGAGATATCACCAGGCGATTCATTGATTAAACCGTTTTTGCCGGAAATTCCGATAGAATATCGGGATTCCGGCATACATATATATATTAAGGTATAGTTTTTCAGGATAAATGGAGAATTTGGAAGTGATGGTGGTACTTTTCATCATCGTAATTTTAGGTTACGTCGCCTGCAAGTTAGGATATATGGGCGACAAGTTTGACAAGAAGTTATCCAGCATGGTGGTAGATATCACCTGCCCCTGTCTCTTATACACATCTCCGAGCCCACGAGACTAAGGCGAATCT
>CAMBBY010000424.1 GCA_945863825.1 uncultured Prevotella sp.
CTACACAAGGAGTATCGTCGGCAGCGTCAGATGTGTATAAGAGACAGCTTGAACATAGCATGAGTAAACAAGTGGAAGATACCAGCCATGTAACCCAAACCACCATGATGGTTATCTACAGCAAAGCAAACACCCAGTGCAACGAGCATGTAAGCAATCTGAGAAATAGTAGAGAAAGCCAAACCACGCTTGATATCGCGCTGGCAGCAAGCTACTGCTGCTGCATAGAATGCTGTGAAAGCTGCAATATAAGCTACGTAGTGAAGTGTGTTAGGAGCATACTCTACCCAGATTGGGAAGAGGCTGGCTACCTGATAAACACCAGCTACAACCATGGTAGCAGCGTGAATCAACGCAGAAACAGGAGTTGGACCCTCCATTGCATCTGGCAACCAGATGTGCAATGGGAACATCGCACTCTTACCTGCACCACCGATGAACATAAGGAACAATGCTGCTGGCATTACCCATGCCGCACCAGCCAAAGAACTCTGAAGTTCAGGCTGAGCATTCAAGTCATAGTTGAATGTACCTACATAGAAGCTGTAGAACAAGATACCAATGAGGAAGAAGAGGTCAGCGAAACGAGTTACGATGAACGCCTTCTTGCTGGCATGTACTGCTGCATGCTTTGGATAATAGAAACCGATAAGCAAGTATGAGCAGACACCCACCAACTCCCAGAATAGATACATCTGGAAAATATTGGTAGCTACTACCAGACCCAACATAGACATGGTGAAGAGGCTGAGGTAAGCGTAGAAACGCTGCATACCCTTTTCATAACCCTCAACCTTGTAATTCTCATCACGCTCAGCCATATAACCGAAACTGTAGATGTGAACCATGAAGCTGACGGTGGTAATCACGATGAGCATCAATACAGAGATTGGTGTCAGACGGAAACCAATGTTGAAAGTCAGCAACTCAGTAAACTTCAACCAAGTAAAATTGAATGAGTCAACAGTTGGATACAAACCTGTTGAAGCATCACGGCCGATAGCAAAGAAATATTCGTATGCTGTATAAATAGACAGACCGAATACACAACCCATCAGGATGGTACCGATGATGGCTGCTACCTGCTTTTTCATCTTCATACCCGCAAGTCCCAGAACCAGGAAGCTCAGGAATGGGAGAAGAAGTATCAAAAATGCATAACTGTAATTCATTGTCTTAATTAGAATTTCATGTTTTCAATACTGTTCACCTGGTCACTGTGATAGTTGCGGTAAACGTTGATAATAATAGCGAGCGCTACGGCTGTCTCGGCTGCTGCTACTCCGATAGAGAACAATGTGAAGAAGAAACCTTCCAACTGTCCTGGGAAGAGGATGCGGTTGAACACAGCGAAGTTCAGATCGGCTGCATTCAATACAAGCTCGATGGAGATGAGCATGGCAACGAGGTTACGACGTGTACAGAAGCCATATACTCCGATGAAGAACAAGAGTGCTGAAAGCACGAAGAAATACTGTACTGGAATCATTTCTTATCCTCCTTTCTTGCGATTAAGATACCACCGATGATACATGCCAACAGGAATACAGAGATAAACTCGAATGGCAATACATAGCCATACTTGTCTGCACCTACCAGGGCAGAACCAATCTGGTTCATAGGCACCTCAGTGTCGGCTACTGTTGCAGCCAAATCGATAAAGTGATTCTTCAACACGATGACTGCCAAGGTTACGAAACCTACAAGGCAAACGAGTGCACGGCCAATAACCTTGCTACCCTTCACGTGCTCCAAAAGACCCTGAAGGGTACGCTTGGAAACCAACTGAATGGCGAAGACATAAAGAATAGTAATACCACCTGCATATACAGCAATCTGAGCTGCACCCAGATAGGTATAGTCGAGCAGGAAGAATACACCAGCTACACCGAAGAGCACGAACAACAGATAAGTTGCCGCACGCATGATACGCTTGGTAGCTACGCACATGATGGCTGAGCCAAGGATGACTACTGCCAAGATGACGAACATAAATAAATTAGCTGTTATCATTGTCTAAAGTCCTCCTTACTTAGTCTTGGTGTTAAACTTACCGATTTCGAGTGGAGCGCCACCATCAATGAGGTTAGGAAGGCTTCCGCCCTTGTAAACCTCCTTGTCGAGGTGCATCACCAACTTGCTGCGGTCGAAGACTGCATTCTCGAAATCGTTGACAAACTTGATTGCACCGAAGTTACATGCGTTCACACAGAGCTCACAGAACATGCAGTCGCCCAAGTCGTACTGGTAATCTACCAGCTTGCGCTTCTTCTTGCCTGTCTCTGGGTCCTCCACCATCTCGGTCTGAATCTTGATGGTATCGTTAGGGCATGACTTCTCACACAATGTACAACCCACACACTTGTAAGCCTCGTTCTCATCACGAACGAAGACCAGGCGACCACGGAAACGTGGAGATACGTGGAGTGTAGTCTTGCGGTTCTCAGGATACTGCTCTGTGCTCTTTGGTGTGAAGTACTCCTTCATGGTAGTCTTCATACCGATAGCGAGGGTCTTCAAACCCGCTGCAATACCGCCGAAATATGAATTGTTAGACATACTTTTATTTTTTGTTTATTTGTTAAGAAATAACCGAAGTTTCAAGCTTTAGAACTATTGTCTTAACTCCTTAACTTCTTTAACTCCTTTAACTCCTTAATA
>CAMBBY010000425.1 GCA_945863825.1 uncultured Prevotella sp.
GTGTATAAGAGACAGCATATATTCTGAGCGCAGCTTCCCAGGTGCACTTAATATCAAATGCCGCTGATGCAAATTCCAATAGTCCTCAAATTCTTTATCCATACTTAAAAGACGTTCTTTTATTAAAAGTTAAAACAAAATAGTGTGTAACAATATATATCTAATATTATATGCAAAGTTAGTATAAATATTCAAAAAGTCCAAATATATCTTGATATCGCATACACAATTAAGTGTATTTAACTATAATAATAGCATCTTTATTGCGTGGAAATATATAAAAAACTATGATTTCATTGTTATTACATAGAAGTATATTCATGCAATTAACAGCAATCCAATAAACTTATCCCAAAAGATGAATATGATAAAAATAGAAAAAAATACTATTTTTGCATATTATAAAAAAAATGCCTGAAAATAAAAATCTCCAGGCATTTAATTCTATTATAAAAAGTAGTATTAGTATTCACGCTCAATAAGTTCAAGACACATACGGCTATTATGGTAAGGACACTTCCAGAAACCAGCCTTATCATCATCAAGATTCAGACTACCATCTTCAAGCACAGCCCAATACCATTCTCCATTTTTCCCATCCAGCAAATGCTTTGCTACATAATTCCAGCATAGGATGGCCGTCTCCAGCGACTCCTCTGTATGGAAATATTGATAGAGATCTATATGGCCGATAATATTCTCGCACTGCACCCACCACTGGCGCTGCAAATCATATTTATCATTATCTTTCCAATGCTCATAAACCATACTGCCATCAGGACGTAAACCTTCATCAGCAGCCTCTGCTATACGACGGATGAGTTTTTCGATTTTGAGAAGTACAACCTTGTCACCGAGAACCAAAGCGGTCTCATGGAGCAGCCAGGAGGCCTCGATATCATGACCATAACTCTCAATATTCCGCTTACCTACCCATTCATCATTGAAGAACAAATCAAGATGATAAGTCTCCTTATTGAGCACCTTGTCTGTAAAGATATCCAGAAGGTTTCTGATACTCTTCTCCAATTCAGGAGACTTCCATACACGATATAGATTAGTATATGGTTCTATGATGTGAAGATGAGTATTCATTGTACGGCTTCCATTCTCATCTTTATCAGAAAGACGCATATCAGCAATAGGATTCCACTCACGAGTCAGCGCTTCAATATAACCATTATTCACACTATCAAATGCATGTTTCTCTATATCATGATAAAGAGAAATGGCAATCTCTAATGCTTCTTTATCACCTGTGGCACGAGCATATTCAGACATACCATAGATCGCAAAACCAATAGCATAAGTCTGTTTCTTAGTATCCAATGGATAGCCCTTGTAATCGACACTCCAGTAAACACCACCATGCTCCTTATCCAAGAAATGATCACGTACATATTCCTTAGCCCTTGTAGCTGCCTCCAGATACTCAGGCTTCTTCAATACACGATAAGCCGCAGAGAATGCCCATAAAATACGAGCATTCATGATAGCACCCTTTTCTGCTTGAGGATGCACATTTTCATGACCATCTACACGACCATAGTAACCGCCATTCTCATGATCGGTTACACGGTCAATCCAATAGTTGAGGATATTATTCTCAAGAATATCCTT
The DNA here is from genome assembly GCA_945863825.1 of uncultured Prevotella sp. Classification (GTDB taxonomy): domain Bacteria; phylum Bacteroidota; class Bacteroidia; order Bacteroidales; family Bacteroidaceae; genus Prevotella. Next base: position 1,621 of record CAMBBY010000425.1, read on the forward strand.
CATTGTCAATTTTAAATTTTCCATAGAGGTATTTAGTTTTAATATCATTTTTATTTCTTGATTGGGAACAGCCAACTTAATACCATCAGCAAGAAGGCGATGACAGCAGGGAACAGAGAGAACAGAGACCATACCATGGTAAGCACAGAATCTGTCACAGACTTAGGATCTATCATCGTATTACCCATCGCATCAGTTATCATATTAGCTCCAGCCATACCCAACAATAATGCAATCAAAGAACCAGAGATGGCAGTACCAAACTTTTGAGACATGGTACCAGATGAGAAGATAAGTCCGGTTGCAGATGTCCCGAAGTGTTCTGTATGATAATCAGCCACATCAGCATACATAGACCACATCAATGGTGAATAAATACCAATACCGATAGAAGTGAGTACAACCAAAACTATCATAACCCAAATATAAGATGGATCCATTGGGATAAAGAAGAAAACAATGGAAAGTACCAAACAAAGTGCTACAGCCCAGAAAAAAGCCATACGCTTAGAACCAACCAAGCGAGTAAACCAAGGAGACACTCCACCAAAAATCATACAGGTAACTTCACCAAATGCCATAAAAACGGTATAATTGATAATCAGCCCTTCTACAGTCACATTACCATGCAAGCAATAATCAAACATATATCCGGCTACAGCATAGCGGAAACCATTAAAGAAATTGGTACATACAGCAATGGCCGTCATATACAACCAGGCTTTATTGTGCACCAAATCTACAAATTGATGGAAAGAGAACTTTTCTGCACGCTTTGGTTTCAGACGCTCTTTTGTCATAAGGCCACAAGCCAAAGTCATCACGGCTGCAACTACACCAAGAACTGCACCTATCACAGCATATTGATGCGCATCTGTACCACCCACCATTTTCTGCAGATATGGGAAAGAAAGCAATGTGATGAATCCCATTGCATAGGCTCCTACCATACGGAAAGATGAAAACTGGTTTGTCTCATTGTCATCATCGGTCATCACACCCAACAAGGAACCATAAGGCACATTTACCATAGTATATACC
>CAMBBY010000426.1 GCA_945863825.1 uncultured Prevotella sp.
AGTCCGTTAGATGCTAAAGCAAAAACTTGATTTCCTGCTGGTTCGATTTCTGTTATACCATTATAGCTGGTGTATATTTCCCAACTTCCCTTATCTATGGCCGATAAGGGAAGTACCATGAATAGTATTGTAATTAATAATGTTATTGTCTTCATTGTCTGTTATTTTAAAGTCTAATACTATATTAACTGCAAATATAACTATTTATTGTTTTTATAAACAGATACTTATAGATATTTCTGAAGTTGATGCTGGATGGGTAAAACGATGGCTTTCTTTGCTATCCATGCTGTGAGGATAATAAAAGCGAGGGATAGGATGAATTGGAATTCTTGATGTGGATTTCCTTCTCCATATCGTTTAAGAAATATACTCTGTATGATGCGAAAGCAGAGATTATGACAGAGAAATATTTCAAAACTGATGCTGCCTAGCCATAGCAAGAGTTTATTATGGAATATCCTAATAAAACAACCTTTACCTTGATCTCTTGCTGTAAAATAGAACACGGTTATGGCTGATGGTATCCAATAAATAATGGCACAGCGAATGTTCGGATTGCAATGGATTGATAGGAAATACATTGCGATAAACAGCAATACCACTCCCATATCCGATAGGTTTACTTGCCAGAAAGAAGTTGAGTTTGTTATCTTATCTGCTATTTTTTTACCTTTTTCTGATCTGCATACTTTATATAAAAGGATACCTATCATGAAATCTATCATTCTGAATAATGGGTGGGCATAAATGTAGCCGGCTGAATAATCTGCTTGTGCACAGAGCGAGATACTGATATAAACTGCCATATATATACTTATTGTTGCTAATAAGTATAACCAGGAATGTCGCATAATCCAAGCGTATAAATACTTAAATATAAGATAGAAGAAGATAAGATCAGAAATAAACCATGTAGCTGCATTGAGATGAGCCATAAAGTCATGTGCCGGATACCAGGTTTGTATCAACAGCGAATGGGATAGAATCTGATACCATGGTAATATACGCCCTAATCGCCAATCCATTAATATGAGAATGGCGAGAATCAGAATATGCAGAGGATAGAGTTTGATGATACGGGAAAGGAAAAAAAATCTGTTTCCCAATACTTCTTTCTGTAGTTTTTCTCCTTTGCTTAAAGAGAGTACAAAACCACTGATAACAAAGAAAATGGCAACAGGAAACTCGCCCAAGTAATTGATTAAATCTTGGGATATGGGTAGGGTGGAATGCGAAATCACAATCATTAGGATAAGAATGAATCGCAGGGAATTGAGTGTCCTGATCATGATGCCTTTTCTTTGTTATAATGTTATTCTATTCTGTATTGAACAAGAATGAATCTTATTTCTTTTTCAAATACTCTACCAATTTAGCCACGGCTCTTGCTCTATGGCTGATACCGTTCTTGATTTCCTCACCCAGCTCAGCAAAACTCTTGTCGTAGCCTTCTGGTACGAAGATAGGGTCGTAGCCGAAACCTTCTGTGCCATGCTTCTCTGTGGCGATTCGACCATTTACAATACCCTCAAACTGGTGTACTTTCTTGATGCTGGTGCAACCACAAGGACATACATCCTGTTTCTCAATATAACAGATAACCGTGCGGAAACGGGCCTGACGATTCTCCTTGTCAGCCAGTTCTCTCAACAACTTGGCCATATTAGCCTCGCTGTCGTGATCTGTACCTTCTGCATATCTGGCACTATGAACACCAGGAGCACCATCAAGAGCTTCTACTTCCAAGCCGGTATCATCAGCAAAACAACTGATATGGTAGTGGTCGTAGATATATTGTGCCTTTTGTAAAGCATTCTCTTCCAATGTGTTACCAGTCTCAGGAATATCTACATCGCATCCTATTTCCTTCAAGGATACTACCTCATAGTCGCTGCCCAGAATGTCGCGAATCTCCTGGAGTTTATGCTGATTATTTGTTGCAAATACTATCTTCATAATTTTTATTTTCTCAAATGGATATTAATAACTTGATATCAAATCTATATTGAAGACTCTACATTCAAGCAGTTATTTCAACTGCTTGATGTCTTTATCTTTGATTTTCACTTTCATTTCATCGAATCCCTCGCCATATACACCGATGACGGCACTCTGACTGACAAAGGCATTCGGGTCGATGATTTTCACAATACGGAAGATGGTGACGCTCTCGTTCTTTTTAGCCAAGATACAGAGCACTTTCATCTCATCACCCGTGTACCAGCCGTGACCATCAAGAATCGTCACACCATGATCCATCTGCATACCGATGGCGTTGGCTATCTCCTGATATTTCTTGCTGAATATCATGAATTGTACACTCTCTCGCTTGGCATTCATCACATAGTCGAGCACCAGGTTCTCTATTACCATCGTACAGAGACCGAATACTACCTTTCTTACTGCATCAATCGTAGTGAAATCTGGTTTGGCATTGAAGACGAAGAAGGAACTGCCCACGATGAGGAAATCCACAAAGATGAGCACTCGTCCCAGCGAGATGTTGTGATATTTGTTGACGATGGCAGCGATGATGTCCGTTCCACCCGTACTACCATTATGCAGGAAGACGACGGCGAGCGATAATCCTGTAAACAGACAGCCGATGATCTGTCTCTTATACACATCTGACGCTGCCGACGATACTCCTTGTGT
>CAMBBY010000427.1 GCA_945863825.1 uncultured Prevotella sp.
CACGCTTGGTGGTAATCAGGATAACACCATTCGCACCCTTCACACCATACACGGCGGTGGCAGAAGCATCCTTCAATACAGAAATAGACTGTACGGAATGGATATCCACACTCGACATAGGGCGCTCGATACCATCCACAAGAATGAGAGGGTCGGAAGAGTTCCAGGAGCTCACACCACGAATCACAATCTTAGGATCCTCATCACCAGGCATACCTGATGAAGATGATGTAATCACACCAGGCAGATTACCTGTCAGGGCAGAACCGATGTCAGAAACACCACCTGCGCGTTCCAACACCTTACCTGTGGTCTGGGTGATGGCACCCACGACAGAAGCCTTCTTCTGCTGACCATAACCAACGACTACAACTTCGCCGATGGCGTTGTCGTCTTCAAGAGTAAGTTTGAACTCTCTCTTCGTACCTACCTTTACTTCCTTGGTCTTCATACCCACGTATGTAAATACCAAGGTAGAATTCTCTGAAGGAACACTGATGCTGAAATTACCATCTAAGTCGGTGATAGCACCGACACCGGCGTTTCCTTTCACTTTTACAGTGGCACCTATCAGAGGCTCACCTGTACCGTCAACAAGATTACCCTTGACCTGGATATTCTGTGCCTGAGCATTCAGGCTGCAGAAAGCTCCCACCAAGCATAAGGCTGCTGTCCGTTTCATTGTTAACACTTGTTCAATCATGTTCTATTCATTTTTGATTTATGCTTAAAAATTTAGGCGTGCGCTAAAACTGTTTATTCACGGCGGCAAAGGTATGGATTTCTTTCGGAACAAACTTTGCGTGGTGTAACAGAAAGTTTATCATTTTAGAAAAATCTTGCGAGAACGCATTTTTCCATTACTTAACAGTTGTTTTATTATATAAACACCTGCAGTTGGCTTTTCAATCTCTTTTCCTTCTATATTATAATATAAGGTGGAAACCACGTCTTCCTGGGTTTCTAATTGTTTAATTCCTGTTGTATTTTGTTTCAAATACCACTCTTTGTACCATTTAAAGCAAGCTTCGCCGCAAGCCTCGTCTACTCCCTTGAACGCAGGCTCCACAACCTTGTCCTTGAGATAAGTGTCGATGTCGAAGTAGAGTCCTGAGCCTTGAAGCGTCATGCTGATATTGCCCAGTTTGTCGTGGATATACTTCCATCCTTCACCAAAACCTGATGTGGTAGCGGTACCCCAAGTGCCATAGTTGCTCTCCACCCAGTTGCCCTGCTCGTCCTTGTGGCCTGAGCCTGGCTTGTATGGGCTCCAGTCTATCTCGGTCACGATGATAGGATTGGTCTTCGCCACTGGCACAGCATCCAGGAATGCATTGTAGAATATCTCCTTGTTGGTATTGTCATTGTTGCCCGAGCCTGACCTATACCAGCCTGGATAGCAGTGAACGGCATAACCCAGATTGTTTTGCGAGTCTACTATCGGATGCTTTACATAGTCACGATAGTTTTGCTGCCAAGTGGTGCCCGGCACCCAGATGATGCCATTGAATCCATCGCGGCGAATCCTGTCCACGACAGGCTGGAAGAATTCCTTCATAGCTCCATTGTCAGAACTGCCATTCCACGTGATGGAGATTGGCTCGTTGGCTAGCTCAATGGAAATCTGTCCGGAATGTTCCTGGATATATGAATCGGAAGCAAACTCATGCCATATATTGAGAAGATAATACAGATAGCACTTCCTCTTGGTGGCGGCATTGTTATATTCCTCTACTGTGAGCTTTGGAGGGCAAACCCCAGGAGGGCGAACCACTACATAAAGTCCGTGTGCCAAAGCCTGCTTGATGAGCGGAATATAGAGTGACTGGAGATACTTCTTATAATAAGGTAAGTAAAACTTGGTAATATTTGCCTCACCAGTAGTCTCGGCACCATTATTTTCATAATAGCTCATATAGCCAGAGTTCAGACTCTCGGTACCATTGGTCCAGCATGGGTCCATGTGCAGACGGAACACATCACAGTAAGCACCCTGGGAATGATCGGTGATGGCAGTAAAGATCTTCTCGAAATAATCGAGACAAGGCTTCACATCAGCATCCGTATAGTCAGCCTTCCACTGTTGCCATCTCCACCCGTTGAAGTAGCGGTTCGGTGTATCCATCACACCATGAAGAACCACAGTTTTACCATTGGCATCCACCAGGTTCTTACCCTGCACACGGAGTGCCGGCAGATTATCGGCAGCCAGTCCCGCCATTGACAGCATAGCCATAGCGAGTGATATTAACAATTTCTTTCTGTTCATGTTATTTTATTTTTAGATTTTTATCACTTTTCCAAATTGTCAATTAATTATCAAGCCCCCAAAAACTATCTTAGTTACCTTTAAAGAGAATGGTGCGTATCCCTACGCACCATTCATAGAAAACCAATTAATCATGATCTTTTCAATCATAATATGTCCATTTAAAATTGAACTCAAATGCTATAAACCTATATTAACCTAACTAAAAACCATTCTAACTAAAATCATTCAAAAAACTACTATTTCGCATATTTCACAATAACCATAACCTAATGCCAATGCAAAATTGACTCTGTTTGATGGGGCAAAGGTATCAAGAAATCGGGAAACAGGCTTTATCCCTGTCTCTTATACACATCTGACGCTGCCGACGATACTCCTTGTGT
>CAMBBY010000428.1 GCA_945863825.1 uncultured Prevotella sp.
TTCGCCTTAGTCTCGTGGGCTCGGAGATGTGTATAAGAGACAGGAAGAAGAAAGAAGCTCATTTCAAGAAACCGATGGCTTTCGCATTCAGCAAGATAGACACCATTCTGCAGCATAGTGAAGAATTGGCGGACACTTCCATTCCAGGCATGTCGATAGACCAGAACAGTCCTTATCTGGAAGGCGGAGGTATTCAGATGGGCGACATCGAAACCGTAAGCGACGGACTGAAGAGTGCGCTCTGTTCCTGGCACGAGGACGGATTCGTCAATAATGCCGAGAACCATTATAAGAACCTGAAATTCTTCGGTTTCTCTGCCTTGGGCAAATCCCCGGAAACAGACAATCACATCTCAGACATCCAGCCTTACCGGGTGCTGGATCCGCTGGTATGGATTTTAGACCAATTTAAATATCCGCTTCTAAAGAAGAAATAAGATGAAGACAATTCAGTTTCAAGAAATCATAGAATGCTCCAGCCAGCAATCTCTGCTGACTGGGCAGGCAGGCTTTGGCATCAGAACCCTGACAGAGGGGATGAATTACGAACTTGCCCGCAGCATTTGCGAACAGGAGAATTTCGCCTACGAAGTGGGAGTTGCCAGCCAGTTGACCCTGGAAGCCATCACCCAAGACGCCTCCATCACCCGTCAATATCCACGCACTCTGAAATATCTTGTTTACCCAACAGACAACGGAGAAACCAAATACATCGTTGCCTGTACCACTTATATTGGTATAGACTATGGTTATTTCTGCCAGCACAACTCAGCCCAGAGAGCTGGAACCAATTACATCGCAGACATTCTCGTTTTTGATGAGGAACCAGATATGCAGCTTATTTCCCAACTCCTCGAACAGGAAAAATTCTTACCCGTTGACAACACCTGCACACCCGACAATCCGGAACTCCAGGCATTGCTCACTGGTGAACCAGCGTATCTGAAACCGAGGGAAATCACCATAGAAGAAAAGCTGCATGGGGATGAGGAAGGCTTTCATGCAAGAGAAAATATCCATATCAACAAACAGACTGCACTGGTTTCCATCGCCCTTCTTCAGGCAAAACTTAACGAAAGGACACTGCATGATGCCAGTCTGCAGAAAATCGTCTTCCAGGCAAGAGAAGCCAAGATTCCGTCCATCCTCAGAGATTTCTCCATACTTCCAGACGAGTTGACACATGGAAAATATTTCCAGACCAATTATCTGCAGGGATATGGAATGCCCCATGGTTACCAGATGATTTTCCTCAACGAGCATAATCAGGAAGAAGTTTATATTGACAATTACGTCTATGCCAATCTGGACGATGAGAGCTTCAGAAATGTAGATACAGAGAACAAATGCTTCCTGCAAATCAGGAAAGCAGCAGAAAACGATGATTATCAACAATTCCAAAAACATCTCGAAATCATCTGCAGCCTCATCGCAAACCCTCAGAATTTTGAGGATAAAGATTGGGAATTGACGATTGACCCAGAAACAGGATTGCCAGTAATCATAGATACCAGAGACGAGGAAGACGAGAACGAAGAATCCGAAAACAAGGAATCTGAGAACAAGAATTCCGAGGGCAAGAAAGACCTCAGAAAGCATGGTGATTTTTGGAAAATGCTCAAAAAGAAACTGTTCAAACAATAACAGGAAACTGTTCAACCCCTAAAGATAGAGAACTTGAAATATATCAAAATATATCTGATCACCCTCATGGCACTCCTCCTTGCCGCATGCGAGTCGGAGAAAGCACCCTCCTTCATCAAGGGAAATCCTTATGCCAAAGAATTTGCAAGACTCAACGGTCCTGTAAAATCTGCCGTATATTCCTATTATAAAAACGGAAAGTTAGACTCCTCCATCCAGAACGACTATTCCACGGAAGGAGTCCTCCTGAAGAGCAAGACCCTTGTGAAGGGAGATTCCATCGTCATTCATTATACCTATGATCCTTACAACAACATCCAGGATATGAATGGCACCGGGATTACCGACTATCGGGCAGAATACAAGAAGGGTACCTTGGTCAAGGAATGGCTATATAGTGACAAAAAGAAGAAAAACGGCATTACCAACCGATACAAGATCAAGGGAGAAACCCTGATTAAGAAGGTGAATGACATCCGGACGGGTGCCGGCATCACCTACACCTATTCTTATAATAGCCGGGGACTGGTCAAGGCTGTGGAAACCATGGTCAATGACGGTTCTTACTGCCTGTATAGTTATGATGAAAAGGATCATCCTGTCCTCATCGAATATTTCACACCCAAGGGAAAACCAGACTATCAGGTTCATATCTCCACAAAGTATGACTCCTACGACAACTGCATCCAGTATGTCTCCCGCCGAGATGGGAAAATCACGGAGGAAGCAAGGATACGCTACAAATACTATAGCGAGGAAGAACTCCAGCAGTCCAAGCTGCAGGCAGAATCTGCCATTACCAATAGCAGCATCATCCGCCATGCCTATTCCTCAGAGCCTACGCCGCCCAGCACAGGTCTGATGGCAGCCATCATCCTCTGCACCGCCTTCTTCCTGACGCTCTATATATCCTATGCCCAGAAGCACTGGGGACTGTTCCGGAATTTCGGAGGAAAAGTAGAATACAATGGCATGAGAAAGATGTGGATGTATATTAG
>CAMBBY010000429.1 GCA_945863825.1 uncultured Prevotella sp.
CTGTTGGAGGTATTATTACTTTGATTCCAATCATCATCTTATCTGCAATGCCAGATAGTGCCTACGTTTATGGCAAGACCTGGACGTCCGTCTTGGCGATAGTCATCGGTTTGATGCTGACCCTCTGTTTTTATGCGGTTCTGAAAGCTATCATCCAAATGAGATTGAGCAAGCATAAAGATTCCAAGTTTGAGACTTACATTAAGGCTGTGCTCTTCTATCAGCCTACAGAATGAAGTAGGCTGAACTCATTTTTATTGGGGTGCTTAGTGTCATATTGGTGGTGCAGATTTCCTGCTAAACAGAGGCATTTGGATGGTAGGTTTTAATGAAGCGCTTTGTTAGATGCTAATGATGCGATTTATTAGATGTTAATGATGCGCTTCGTTAAGTTGCGCTTTTTTTTAGCGAATATTTTACGCATAAAAAAAGAAAGTAGGTCAAAAACGGCCTACTTTCTTTGAGTAATATCTTAAATTGATATGATTATACGATACCCTGAGCCATCATAGCCTTAGCTACCTTCAAGAAACCTGCTACGTTAGCACCCTTTACATAGTTAACGTAACCGTCAGCCTCTGTACCATACTTCACACAGTTAGCGTGAATGTCGTTCATGATGTCGTGGAGCTTAGCGTCAACCTCCTCACGAGACCACTTCAAACGCTCTGAGTTCTGGCTCATCTCGAGACCTGATACGGCAACACCACCTGCGTTGGCAGCCTTACCTGGAGCGTAGAGAATCTTAGCATCCTGGAATACCTTGATAGCCTCTGGAGTAGATGGCATGTTAGCACCCTCGCTGACAGCGATCACACCATTAGCGATGAGAGCCTTAGCAGCTTCCTCGTTGATCTCATTCTGAGTAGCAGATGGGAGAGCGATGTCTGCCTTCTCAAACCAAGGCTTTGCACCCTCTACATACTTCACGCCATATTTCTCAGCATACTCCTTGATACGACCGCGCTCTACGTTCTTGAGTTCCATGATGTAGTCGAGCTTCTCGCGATCGATACCATCTGGATCGTAGATGTAACCGTCAGAGTCAGAACATGTCACTGGCTTAGCACCCAACTCGATCAACTTCTCCATTGTATATTGAGCAACGTTACCAGAACCAGATACCAAAACAGTCTTGCCCTTGAGGTCGATGTTCTTTGTAGCGAGCATGTTGCAGAGGAAGTAAACGTTACCGTAACCAGTAGCCTCAGGACGGATACGAGAACCACCGAACTCCTGACCCTTACCAGTCAAGACACCCTGGAACTGGTGAGTCAACTTCTTGTACATACCGAAGAGGTAACCAACCTCACGGCCACCAACACCGATATCACCTGCTGGAACGTCCTCGTCTGGACCCATGTGACGGTAAAGCTCAGTCATGAAAGCCTGGCAGAAACGCATCACCTCGTTGTTGCTCTTACCACGTGGAGAGAAGTCAGAACCACCCTTAGCACCACCCATTGGGAGAGTAGTCAAAGAGTTCTTGAATGTCTGCTCGAAAGCCAAGAACTTCAAGATGCTCAAGTTTACAGACTTGTGATAGCGAATACCTCCCTTGTATGGACCAATCACGTTGTTGTGCTGGATACGGTAACCCATGTTAGTCTGAACGTTACCCTTATCATCTACCCATGATACACGGAATTCGATGATACGGTCTGGAATGCAAAGACGCTCGATGAGGTTTGCTTTCTCAAACTCAGGGTGCTTGTTGTACTCTTCCTCGATGGTACCAAGTACCTGACTAACTGCCTGAATGTATTCAGGCTCATTAGGGAATCTTCTCTGGAGATTCGCGATGACTTCTGATGCTTTCATAATCTTAATCTTTTATTGAGTTTAAAATTTTTATTTTCTTGTTTGCGGTTGCAAAGGTAAAGAAAAAGATTGAAATAACAAACAAAAAGAAAGAAAAAATGATGTAAAAGTAGAAAAAAGTCACTTTTTTAACTTTTCGTAAGACGAATGGGGCTATTTTTTGTGTACGTACACCTTATTATATATAGGGAGTGCCGAAATTTATGTCTGTAGTGTACCGAATAGGATAGTAGGGTACCACTTTTATTTTTGCGTGGGCAGGGAAAAATTTGCGCCTGCCCACGCAGAAAAAAATCCTCGGCGAAAGGATATTTCCTTCTGCCGAGGATTCTGATGTTTATGATAGAAAGTAAAGTATTACTTCTGTATCGTTCTTTTATTTTTAGCCATTACTCCTTGATAACCTTCTTGGTCTTTCCGTCAGTGGTCTTCACAATGTAAACATTGCCAGAAGTCATAGAACTTACCTGCTGACCAGCGAGGTTGTAGATGGCATTGATGCCGTTAGGGAGAGTAACGGTCTGAGGCTTGTTGATGCCGTTTACCAAACCAGGGAAGGTTACTGTACGAGTGACAAATGTTTTTAAGTCATTTGAAGTAACCGTAATTGTTACATATGTTGCTTCATCATCAGCTGTTATCTTCTTGGTTACGTAAGCACCTGCGCCTTCCGCTACAATGGTAAAATCTTCAGGTTTAACTTTTTTGTCGTATTTCTCTATGTTTATGTTTCCAGATTCATCAAAATCAGTCAATTCTTCATTGTTGAAAGAAACTGATTTAAAACCAGCATTATATACAAGTACTACATCATCTACA
>CAMBBY010000430.1 GCA_945863825.1 uncultured Prevotella sp.
AGAAGGAAATGGCGGAGAAGAAACGCCGGGCGGAATTCCTGAACATGCTATGAGCTCCAGCGTGTCAACGTCTATGCGGCGGGCCTTTGCCTGACTCTCCCTGATGGCGTTGAGAATGGCTCAGGGGAGATTGTCCGTAGAAAGACACCTCTCCTAACCAAAATATTTCTCATTCTGATTTACGATTGAATCTCTGAATTCGTTCTTTGACTATTCGTAAATAGGTGCGTTTCATCTTGTCTGTCAAAAAAGAATTGTTGACCAAATGCTCTACTTCGTCCGGCAATAAAGAAAAAGGGTCAAGGATCATTTCTATACGCTTCTTCTTCAGACCGATAAGCTCTCCGAATCTCTCAAAGTCCAGACGGCAAGGATGTCCTGTTCGCTCATACACAACACTTTTCTCCAGAGTCAGAGAAAGCCCCCCATTCAACCCCAGATCATCGCCCTCGATATGGAGACAGGTGTTCATCAGGTCATAGGCGGGAGCAAGCTGGTAATGCTCGCCAATTCTCATGATGGAGAAGTTTTTCAGATGGTCGTCGCCATTGCCGTAGATGTAATTGAATACAACTAACTTAAAGAAACGTTCCATGGCAATCATCCAGGCAGGAATAAATCGTTTTATTGCACAGGCAATATCCTCAAAGCATCCATCATATTTAAAATACGTACCTTGCTCAGGTTCATTCTTACCAACCAGAGAAGCGAAATCCTCCATGAGATATTTGCTTCCATCCTTGGCTATGTCAAATCTCTTGGTAATATATACCATATCTCCATGAGGGGTAAAGCAAAGACCGTTTTCTGCAGTAATGATGCCATATACCTGTGAGGCTATCTGCATGGTAAGATGCTCGTTAGCAGGAATCTGCTTCCTGGTATAAAGAGTATTGTCCCAAGGTGCTGGCTTCAGAATATAGCGAGAACGTTCATCCGTCTGCGAGATCCTGATGATTCCATTCTCTATCACTGCAGGAAATTTCTCCTGAGCTCCAGATACGGAGATACGTCTCATGGCTATCATGGTCTCTGAAGTCTTACTGATTTCATCTATTTCAAAATCAAGCAAATGCGACACTTTCTGACCATCAAACAGTTTTTTGCAAGCTGTAGGAGAATAAGTGGAAAACCCATCTGCAAGGGTGGATGGGCAATGATTTAATTCTTTCATGATTCTACTTCTTTTACAGTTATGGCTCCTATCGTATCATAGGTAGCTATCTTCAGAAGAAGTCCAAAGAAATCCTTCTCATCCAATCGCCAACTTCTGCAGACTATCTTAAATCATCCCTCTATCTTATAAAATAAGGTTAAATCAAGTTCGCCCTGCAAACAAAATCCATCCATATAATCACTTTTCTGAATCTTTTTTGTATTTTTGCAGATATATTGTGCTAATATGGAGTTGAGCATGGCTTATTATAGCGGTCATTTGGAAGTAAGGAAAAAGAAATAAAAAAATATATAGATGGAAAAGAATATTATAAATATAGATGCACATGTCATAGATGATATCAGAACCATCATCACAAGGGCAAGAAACAGGGCGTATCAATCTATCAACGAAACCCTGATACGCTCAAACTGGGAAATTGGCAAACGTATTGTTGAAGAAGAGCAGCTTGGCAAGCAGCGTGCTGATTATGGAATACAGCTCATCAAGTCCATATCTCAGCAGTTGACGACTGAGTTCGGCTCCGGCTATGGTGTTCGTAACCTTGCCTATTTCAAGCAATTATACCAATATTTCCCTGATTGGGAGATTTTGCACGCGCGCGTGCAAAATCTTACTTGGACTCATCTAAAGAGTATTCTAAGAGTTACAGATGCAGAAGCTCGTCTATGGTATTTAAAGGAATCGTCAGAGCAAATGTGGAGCACAAGAACCCTCGACCGCAATGTTGCCTCACAATACTATTATCGACTCCTGCAAACCAGCAATGAGCACAAAGATGAGGTAGAGAACGAGATGAAAGCCCTTACAAAAGGATACGCAGACTCACCTGCCATGTTCATCAAGTCGCCAATGGTGACAGAATTCTTGGGCTTATCCCGAGACATGAGCTTCTCGGAAAGCGAACTGGAGAGTGCCATCATCACCCATCTTCAGAAGTTTCTGATGGAGATGGGCAAAGGCTATGCATTCGTAGAGCGACAGCAGCACATCATCACCGATACCCAGGACTACTACATAGACCTGGTATTCTACAATTACCTGATGAAATGTTTTGTACTGATCGACCTGAAGACAACCAAGATCACCCATCAGGACGTAGGACAAATGGATATGTATGTAAGAATGTATGATGAACTGAAACGCACAGAAGGCGACAATCCGACCATCGGCATACTACTCTGTTCGGAAACCAGCCAGGATATCGCAAGATTTTCCATCCTGCACGACAGCAAGCAATTATTTGCTTCAAAATATCTTACATATCTTCCTACAGAACAGCAACTTAAGGAAGAAATAGAAAAGCAGAAAGAAATATTTAGATTACAACATATAAGATAAGCTAGTACCCCCAAATATCTCTGCTACAAGATAATAGACACAAAGTAAACAAGACATTGAAGATTTGAGCATGAAGAAGATATTATTCCTACACGGATTCTTCGCCACGGGCAGTTGTCCG
>CAMBBY010000431.1 GCA_945863825.1 uncultured Prevotella sp.
CATTGATTACTTTGGGGATCCTGTTTATACATACAGTCTGAAGCAGGGTATTGAGGACGGATTCCTTGCGCCTTTTAAAGTTATCAATGTCACCTTGGATATCAGTGATGGATGGAGACCATACAAGGGTCAGACTGATCTGTATGGTAATGAGATTCCAGACCGTATCTACAATAACCGTGATTTCGATTATCCTAACGGTGTTATCCTTGAAGACCGTATCAATGAGGTCGCCAACGAGATTACAGAGTATCTGAAGAGTACGGATAGGATGCAGAAGACCATCGTATTCTGCGCTACCGAGGATGCTGCTGAGCGTATGCGTATCGCTCTTGTGAACCTGAACAATGATATGGTTGCAGAGAATCCCGATTACGTTGTCCGTATCACGGGATCTGATACCTATGGAAAGAGTAAACTGGATTACTTTATTTCCGTATCATCTGATTATCCGGTCATTGCAACGACATCAGAACTGCTTTCAACCGGGGCTGACTGTAAGATGACAAAGCTTATCGTACTGGATAAGTATATCGAGAGTATGACCACCTTTAAGCAGATTATCGGTCGTGGAACCCGTATCCGTGAAAAGGAAGGAAAAACACACTTTGCTGTTATGGACTTCCGTGGAGTTACAAAACTCTTTGCGGATCCTGAGTGGGATGGACCGATAGAGCAGGATGAACATTTCCATCATGGTGGTACGGAGCCTCATCCTCCTAAACCACCATATGACCCGACTGATCCAATAGATCCCCCTGAAACGCTGGGAGTTCCGATAGTCGATAAAGATGGATGTCAGGTAAAGATTATCAATAAGACTGTATCCGTTTATGATGCCAATGGAAGACTACTCCGGCAGGAAGATATCATTGATTATACAAGGACAAATATCAAAGGTGAGTATGCTTCTCTATCAGACTTTATCCGTAAATGGAAAGCTTCTGATAAGAAAGAAGAAATACGGAAAGCCCTTGCAGAAATGGGAATTGATCTTGAAGCATTGAAAAAGGATCAGAATATGACTGAAGTGGATGATTTTGATTTTATCTGCTATGTAGCATATGGTCAAAAGCCTCTTACAAGGGCTGAGAGAGCCAATAATGTAAAGAAGAGGGATTTCTTCTCCAAATATTCTGGGGATGCCCGTGCGGTGTTGGAGATCCTTTTGGATAAGTATATGAATCAGGGAATTACTGAGGTGGAAGATATAAGGGTTCTTTCTCTGGCTGATTTTGAAAAGTACGGAAAGCCGGCGAAGATCGTTAAGCTTTTCGGCGGCAAGGTACAGTATGAGAGGGCTGTAAAAGAGCTTGAAGAAAATATTTATGAAATCGAGGTTGGATAAGATGTACATAAAACCACGCATAGATATTTCGATTGATTGTAGTGCTTACGAACATATCATTAATAGTGTTAAATTAAAGGCTCCTTTAGAAATAGGTGTAGAGACTGCTGTATATATGCTAATGTTTGGTCTCTTGTCTGAATCAGAATTTGAGATTGTAGATGTAAATACAATGTGGTTGAGATTTGCCAAAGTATACTCTAATGCAAAAGATAAAGATAACCTTTTTGGGGCTGTGCCTGATCTTGTGATTGTAGGAAAAGATTTCGACTATAGTAATAAAGCGGATGAAAATCACGCATTTGGTTTTGTTGAGGTAAAGAGTATAGCCACTAATGATATTAAAGATACAGATGAGATTAAATCGCATAAGTCAAATACAAACCATCTGATTTGGACAAATGGTTTGAAGTGGTATTATTACAATATGGTTTCGCAGGAACGTAATTGGTTTATAGATTTAGCTACTAATAAAAAAGATGATAGTGGTAGGGTACAGATTGATGAACGTAAGTACGGGGAATTATTATATTATTTAAATGAGATAGATTGGAGACAGTAAGATGGCGATGCAGTCAGGTTTTATCAAAAGAATCAGAGACATCATGCGTATGGATGCCGGTATTAACGGTGACGCACAAAGAATTGAGCAGATGGTTTGGATGCTCTTTCTGAAGGTTTATGATGCCAAGGAAGACGACTGGGAACTGAATGAGGATAATTATACATCCATCATCCCCGATGAATGCAGATGGCGTAACTGGGCGCAGGCAGATGATAATGGTCATGCTATGACCGGAGATAAGCTACTTAACTTTGTAAATAATACGCTTTTCCCGACCTTAAAGGAGCTGCCCGTAACACCCGACACTCCTGTGAAGAAGGCTATTGTAAAGTCTACCTTTGAGGATGCCAACAACTATATGAAGGACGGTGTATATCTTCGTCAGGTCATTGATATTATTGATGAGATTGAATTTGATGATGTGAAGGAAAGCCATGCGTTTGGTTTTGTTTATGAAGAGATACTTCGTGACTTGCAGGCTGCTGGATCTTCCGGTGAGTTCTATACTCCCCGTGCCGTAACAGACTTTATGGCTCTTATGATTAAACCGAAGCTTGGTGAAAAAATGGCTGACTTTGCATGTGGTACCGGAGGCTTTATTACATCATGGCTTGGACAGTTACATAAGCAAGTAAAGGATACAGCTGCACAGAAGCAGTTTGACGATAGTATTTATGGTATTGAAAAAAAGCCTTTCCCTTATCTTCTTTTTGTTACCAATATG
>CAMBBY010000432.1 GCA_945863825.1 uncultured Prevotella sp.
AGGAGTATCGTCGGCAGCGGCAGATGTGTATCAGAGCCAGCTGAGAAGATGCACCGGTTCGATTGTCTGCTGACCATTACGCTGCGCGATGTTCACAGCGGCTTGCACCGCTTCTTGCGCCTTGATTGTAAATTTGTCGAATGTCATATTTATTCTCCTTTCTTATTTATAGGGATTATTATTTTCTTTTAGTGAATTCTGATTTTATGAATTATTATTCAGCTTTCTCTTGCCAAAGGAGCGAATAGTGTGCCGATATATGATTTTCTGACATTTTGACATGAATGAGGTGGTTTTTGGTGGGTTTTGAGGTGCTTTATGTGTCAAATTGTCGGTTTAAAGAGCGAACTTTGAGTCTTTTAAAAGAGGATAACTTCAGGATTTTTATAGACGACCAACTTGGGCCTTAATAGACGACCAACTTGGGTCTTCATAGACGCCTAATCTTGGTCTTAATAGACGTTTCATTCTACCTGTCATAGAAAATAGGCTTTTTGCTTTTTGGAAAGGAAGGGTGAATGACCGGTCATGGTCATTATCGGTCATTTTTATTTTCGGGATTCATTAAAAGCTTGTACTTTTTTAGTGATAAATAGTTAATTATACTTTCTCTTTCATTTTGACCGAAAATGACCATGACCGGAATTGTAATATTAGCATCCGTTGACGAGAGAAAGTATATGTAAGGTAAAGTATAACTTATTGAATTGCAGAGGATTATCGGATAGAAATGGTATGAACGAGAAACTACGGACGGCATCAGTTTGTGCTCGCAATGTTAACCAAAATAGGTAATATTATTAGCAACCAGACTTGATTTATCGCAAATATACCTAAAATATTCCTATAACTCGCCTTGAAATTTGGTGGTTTCGATTATTTTTTGTAACTTTGCAGCGTTTTTATAATTAAAAAGAAGTCGAATTCAAAATAGATAATTAATGGCTGAAACAAAGAAAATCAAGACAGCGTTGGTGTCTGTCTTCCACAAAGATGGCTTGGATGAGTTGCTCGCCAAGTTGAACGAAGAGGGTGTTAAATTCTTGAGCACTGGTGGTACTCAGAAATTTATCGAATCTTTGGGTTATGAATGTCAGAAAGTTGAGGATGTTACCACATATCCATCAATCCTTGGTGGTCGTGTGAAGACTCTTCACCCAAAAATATTTGGAGGAATCTTGGCTCGCCGCGACAATGAGGGTGACCAGGAGCAGATGAAGGAATTTGAAATTCCAAGCATCGATCTCGTTATCGTAGATTTGTATCCATTCGAGCAGACTGTAGCCAGTGGTGCCAGCGATGCTGATATTATCGAGAAGATTGATATTGGTGGTATTTCTTTGATCCGCGCAGGTGCAAAGAACTTCAAGGATGTAGTCATCGTTCCAAGCAAGGCTGAGTACAGTGTGCTTCTTGATATTCTCAAGCAGAAGGGTGCAGAGACAGATATCGAAGACCGCAAGATGTTCGCAGAGCGTGCCTTTGGTGTAAGTTCTCACTATGATACTGCAATCCACGCTTGGTTTGCTAAGTAAAAAAGGTTCTCTTCTTGTTCTCATTTTGTGAGGCGAGAAGGTGGCTACAAAAGATAGATTTTAAGCTTAAAATAATAGATTTTACATTAGAAAATGGGATTTTTTTCATTTATTCAGGAAATCGCAATGGACTTAGGTACCGCCAATACCATCATTATCAGTGATGATAAGATTGTAGTGGACGAACCTTCTGTTGTGGCCCTTGACCGTCGTACCGACAAGATGATTGCGGTGGGAGAGAAGGCTAAGATGATGTACGAGAAGACTCATGACAACATCCGTACAATCCGCCCTTTGCGCGATGGCGTTATTGCCGACTTTACCGCTTGCGAGCAGATGATGCGTGGACTCATCAAGATGGTTCACACGGGTAGTCGTCTGTTCTCCCCATCACTTCGTATGGTTATCGGAGTTCCTTCTGGTTCTACTGAGGTGGAACTTCGTGCAGTGCGCGATTCTGCAGAACATGCAGATGGCCGTGATGTTTACTTGATTTTTGAGCCAATGGCTGCAGCTATCGGTATCGGTATCGATGTAGAGGCACCTGAAGGCAATATGATAGTTGATATAGGTGGTGGTTCTACCGAGATTGCAGTGATTTCTCTGGGTGGTATTGTTTCCAACAATTCTATCCGTACTGCGGGTGATGATCTTACTGCTGATATCCAGGAATATATGAGCCGCCAGCACAATGTGAAGGTTTCTGAGCGTATGGCTGAGCGTATCAAGATTCATGTAGGTTCTGCCTTGACAGATCTTGGTGATGAGGCTCCTGAGGATTTCATCGTTCATGGTCCTAACCGTATTACAGCCCTTCCAATGGAGGTTCCTGTATGTTATCAGGAAATTGCTCACTGTTTGGATAAGACTGTAGCGAAGATTGAGAATGCTGTGCTTTCTGCACTCGAAAATACTCCTCCTGAGCTTTATGCTGATATCGTAAAGAATGGTATCTGGCTCTCTGGTGGTGGTGCTTTGCTCCGTGGTCTCGACAAGCGACTCCAGGATAAGATCAATATCCCATTCCACATCGCAGAAGACCCATTGCACCTGTCTCTTATACACATCTCCGAGCCCACGAGACTAAGGCGAATCT
>CAMBBY010000433.1 GCA_945863825.1 uncultured Prevotella sp.
GTAAAAAAGTACTATTTTGTTATATTACGAACGAAATGCGGAAAAGCCACCTCTCCTAATTCTGGTGCGTATTCAAAACCTTCGTAACTGAAAGCTGCCAATTCTTCTGGAGTAGTAAGTTGGTTGCTTAGAATGTATCTCACCATAGCTCCACGGCAGGATTTAGCCCACACAGCCTGCATTTTCAGCCTACCATCCTTCTGGCGAACATAAAAGAGGGGCTGGATGACTTTCACTTCCCTGCAAATTCTCTTCCAATCAAACAGATGTTCATATTCTGCTGTAGAGAGATGGATAAGTATGCCATCGTCAGCTTTCACACAGTTGATAAGAATATCGGTCAGTTTATCTTTCCAAAATTGATTGATTGGCTTGTCGTTTGTAGCTTCAAGCGTCACGCAATGCTCCATACGATAAGGCACGATGCCATCCATCGGCCGAAGCAATCCATAGAGAAAGCAGGTAATCCAGAGATGTTTCTGGGCATACTGCAGGGATTCTTCTCCCAAAGTGTTGGCGCGTAGATGCTTATACGCCTGTCCATTGTAGGAAAGTATGGCAGGCATCTTCTCTGCAGCCATAAAATTACGATAGCGTTTCCAGTTTTCCGAAGCTATCTTGTGGCTGCAATCAAGTTGCCTAGCCAATTCCTCTACATCAAGCTTAGCCATTTCTGCAGCCAACATTTCAGCCACAGATTGGAAAAGTGGCTTTGAAACAGCTGCCCTATCTGCCTTATCAAACATGATTTTGGCATTTGCCAATAATATCTGCATAACACGTTTATTTTAAAGGGTAACTCTTAATGATAGTTTTGCTGGCAAAGTTAATGAAAATATGGCAAAGTTCAAAGAAAAGTTCAATAAAAGTATAATATATTATAAATAAGAATGCCATATTGTACTTTATCTTGTGAAATCTGAAAATATTTATTATTTTTGCAAAAAAGTACAATATATATGAAACTAAACAAGATCCATCATGTAGCCGTGATTTGCTCCGACTATGAGAAATCCAAGCATTTCTACACAGATGTACTCGGAATGAAGATTGTGAGTGAACACTATCGTGAAGGACGTGACTCATGGAAGGCAGACTGCTGGCTTGATGACAACTATGTCATCGAGTTATTCTCCTTCCCTAACCCACCTGCACGTCCTTCCTATCCGGAAGCAGCCGGTCTGCGCCATCTTGCTTTTGAGGTAGATGATCTTTCGGAGGCAACTGATGAACTTGACAGTAAAGGCATCGCACATGAGCCTATACGCACGGATGAATATACAGGCAAGCGATTTGTATTCTTCAGTGACCCAGATGGTTTGCCGATAGAACTGTATGAAAAATAAAGATTCCGTTTAATCGTATTTGAGAGAATGCAGCAAATAAACATCCAATATTACAACTCGCCCTGTGGAGAGTTAATTCTGGCATCAGCGGGTGATGAATTGTGTCTTTGTGATTGGAATGAAATGCCATGTGCAGAGCGCAATAAGCTTCGACTTGCAAGGTATATGAACGCAGATTTCAAGATTGAAACATCCCCTATCCTGGAACAGACCAAGCAGCAACTGGAAGAATATTTTGCCGGCATCCGCAGGTCATTCGAAGTTCCGCTGCATCCTGTTGGAACAGATTTCCAGAAAAAAATATGGAATGCATTGCTCGATATACCTTACGGAGAGACAAGAAGCTATAAGGAAATCGCTCAAAGTATAGGCAATCCCAATTGTGTCAGAGCCGTGGCTGGAGCTATCGGAGCCAACGGCATCAGCATCCTCATCCCCTGCCATCGCGTTATCGGCAGTAATCGTTCCCTGACAGGCTTTGCCGGAGGACTGGAAGCAAAGAGAATATTGCTGGAGCTGGAGACTGAAAAACGTTGATTTTAAATAATTGTATAAGAGAGTATTAACAAATGGAACAAAAAGAAAATAAACAAAAAACTCAGGCTGCAGAAGATCAGGTTTCCTGCCCTCCTCAGCAGCCAGTGGAACCACATCCTTTCATTTCTGTCATACCGCTGGCAGTACTTATCACCCTCATCGTCATGGTTGTCAAGCTCTTTCCTGATGATGCCCTGGCGGGTGCCTCTCAGGTGGCCCTCATGATAGCCACAGCAGTATGCGTAGCACTCGGTATGGGAATCTACAATATGAAATGGAATATCTTCGAGGAGATGATCAAAAAGACCGTGGGCGATGCCGGAGTATCTATTCTGATTCTGCTGCTCATCGGAATGATGTCAGCTACCTGGATGATCAGTGGCGTGGTTCCCACATTAATATATTATGGTGTTCAGATCATGTCGCCGATCTTTTTCCTACCCTGCGCCTGCATCATCTCCAGCATCATTTCTGTGATGACGGGAACCTCATGGACCACCATTGCCACCATCGGTATTGCCCTGATGGGAATCGGTGATGCCCTGGGAATACCAGCCCCCTACACCGCTGGAGCCATCATTTCGGGAGCCTATTTCGGTGATAAGCTCTCACCTATGAGCGATACCACCGTCCTGGCTTCAAGCATAGCCGGTGCCGATCTTTTCTCGCATATTCGCTATATGCTCTACACCACCATACCAAGCATCCTGCTCTCGCTGGTACTCTATCTCATCATCGGACTC
>CAMBBY010000434.1 GCA_945863825.1 uncultured Prevotella sp.
CTATAAGACAAGTGCACCCTATGTCCGTATCGGTATGGATTGGAACCTGATGAAGAACAAGCATGACATCTACCGTCTCTATGGTGGTCTGAGATATGCTTTCACTTCCTACAAATATGACTTGACTGGTCCGGAGATGACAGATCCCATCTGGGGCACCACCTCTCCATACGAAGCAAAAGATGTATCCTGCAACTATCACTGGATGGAAATACTTTTTGGGGTAGATGCCAAGATTTTGGGACCCATCAGAATGGGTTGGAGTGTAAGATACAGACGCCGCATCGCCCACAACAATGGAGAACTGGGAAATACATGGTATGTTCCGGGATTTGGAAAACAGGGAAATTCCCGTTTCGGAGGCACATTCAACATCGCATACGAGTTTTAAAAAATCTCTAACAAATTCATAAGATATGAACAAGAAGAAATTGATATGGCAACTTCCTTTTCTGGCAATACTGGTTATCGGTACCATCTTTATCATACGCCAGCAACATGTCACCCCTTATCAGCATGACGAGGGTTTCGTTTTCGGAACCATATACCATATAACTTATCAGAGTGACGAAAACTACCAGAAAGAAATTGAGGCCGAACTACAGAAAGTAGATCAATCGCTTTCACCATTTAACAAAGGGTCTATCATTTCTAAAATCAATCGTAACGAGAACATAAAGGTTGACAAAATGTTCAAGGAGGTTTTCCAACTAGCAGAAAATATATCCAAAGAAACCAATGGTGCCTTTGACATTACTGTAGCACCTATGGTCAACACTTGGGGATTCGGATTCAAGCAGGGAAAGGCGCCAAGCAAGGAGACTATAGATAGCCTCAAAGCCATCGTGGGATTTCATAAGGTGAGTCTGGAAAATGACTATATCAAGAAACAGAATCCCAATACAATGTTAGACTGTTCAGCCATCGCAAAAGGATACGGAAGTGATGTCGTAGCCCGCTTACTGAAGAAAAAAGGTGTTGAAAACTTTATGGTTGAAATCGGAGGCGAAGTAGTAACCTGCGGAAATAGTGAAAAAAGAGTACCTTGGCGCATTGGAGTGAATAAGCCTACGGATGATTCACTCAATACTAATACAGAACTCCAGACGGTACTCAACGTCACGGACAAAGCTATGGCAACGAGTGGAAATTATCGTAATTTCTATTACAAAAACGGCAAGAAATATGCACATACCATTGACCCCAAAACCGGTTATCCCGTGCAGCATAATATACTCTCTGCCACAGTAATTGCCAACAATTGTGCAACAGCAGATGCATTTGCCACCTCCTTCATGGTACTTGGCATGGATGGAACAAAGAAAATTCTCGAAAAGCACCCCGAACTACTCGCATACCTGATTTATTCAGATGCCCAAGGTAAAAACAGGGTATGGTATTCTCCATCTATAAAAAAGATTTTAGCAGAATAGTCAGAAATCTCCGTCTAAGAAAGTTTGAGAGAAACAAAACGCTATGGCAGAAAACAGATTATACGACATATTACTCTCCCTTCCCCTCTTCCTCGGCATGAGTCGCAACGACTTGCACGAGGCAGCAGGAAAGACACGCTTTGACTTTCTAAAAGTACCAGAGGGAGAAGCCATCGTACAAGACGGTGAACGGTGCCTCTCTCTCTTCTTTCTACTCACAGGAGAAATCAAGGTCATGACAGATGCAGACGACCATGGCTACAATATCGAAGAAGACATATCTGCTCCTGAAATTTTCCAACCAGAGAGAATCTTCGGACTCAACCAAAGATTTACCCACACGTATATTGCAAAAACCGATTGCAGTATCATGCGACTCGAAAAGCAGGAGGTATTGAAACTCTCCGAATTGTTTGAGATTTTCCGTATCAACTTACTTAACTTTATTTCTGCGCAGACTCAAAAAATGAGCAGAAGAGCCCTGCGTGTACCACCAAGGAATATAGAAGAACTCATTATCCGCTTTTTTGAAGCTCGTTGCGTTCGTCCAGGTGGAGAGAAAACATTCCGTATCAAAATGACCAGAATGGCAAAGGAACTCAACGATAGCAGACTTGACATTTCCAAAGCTCTAAATAATTTGGAAGCACAGGGATTATTACGCTTACAAAGAGAAAGAATTTTTATCCCTGCCCTTGAGAAACTGTTAAGTAGATAAGAAATATATATGAATTATCAAACAAGAGTGTAATATTAGTTAAATTCTCTCTCACAGATATGAGAATCACATCTTTTTTTACTAATTTTGCACCAAAATAAAAAGAAAGTCAGTATGCTTGATGAAAAGAATATAGAAAAGAGAATAAATCCATTTTTCGAATCTTATAATACGCCGCACAACACGGTGCCATTCCATCGTATAAAACTTGAAGATTACGAAGAGGCTTTCATGGAGGGAATACGTCGCGATGATGAATCTACAGATAAGCTTATCAACGACCCCGCAGAGCCTACCTTCGAGAATACCATTGCGCGTGTAGATACAGAAAAGGGAGAACATTATTACGACCTTCTGAGTCGAGTTTCCAACGTTTTTTCCTGCATGATGAGTGCGGAAACCTGTGACGAAATGGAAGCTTTGGCACAGAAGCTAAGTCCTATCCTCACCAAGCATGCCAATGACATCACTCTG
>CAMBBY010000435.1 GCA_945863825.1 uncultured Prevotella sp.
ACACAAGGAGTATCGTCGGCAGCGTCAGATGTGTATAAGAGACAGAGATTGGACAGCATTTGCCGGAATATCTGACTGTGGAGGAAGTGGATCTGTTGGAACAGGCTATTGACCTGACGAAATGGGAAGGACAGCGTAACAAGACAATCATAGAAGTCTTGTTCTCCTGTGGATTACGAGTGTCGGAATTGGTAAATCTCAAACTAAGCGACATCTTCGAGGAGGAAAAATTCATCCGTGTTTTGGGAAAGGGAAGCAAGGAAAGACTTGTTCCGATTTCTGAAACTGCCATCAAACAGTTGCATTATTGGTATATGGACCGCAATCAGATGAAAATCAAGCAGGGAGAGGAGGATTATGTTTTCCTCAATCGACGGGGTGCCCATCTTACCAGAACGATGATTCTTATCATGATCAAGAATGCGGCAAAGGATGCAGGAATCAAGAAAACCATCTCGCCTCATACCCTTCGGCATAGCTTTGCAACAGCCTTGCTCAAGGGTGGTGCCGATTTGCGTGTTATCCAGGCCTTGTTGGGTCATGAAGATTTGGGAACGACAGAAATCTATACACATTTGGAAACTTCCGACTTGAGGCGGGAAATCTTGGAACATCATCCGAGAAATATCATGTATCGCGAGAAGATGAAGCCGGAAAGCGTTTCTGATGACCATCCTGACTGATAAACATTTAAAACTGGAATATTTTTCATTCTAATGTGACTGAATATGAAAATAAATGCGTAACTTTGCAGCCGCAAATAAATGATATATCAATTTTTTAAAAAAGAAAAGGAATAAATATGGCATATTTGTTTACGTCAGAATCAGTTTCTGAAGGACATCCTGATAAAGTTGCAGACCAGATATCCGATGCATTGTTAGACCAGTTCCTGGCTTACGATGAGCATGCTCATTGTGCTATCGAATCTTTCTGTACTACTGGTCAGGTGGTTATCATGGGCGAGGTTCGCTCTAATGAATACGTAGATTTGCAGACTATCGCCCGCAAAACAATTAAGAATATCGGTTATACCAAATCAGAATACCAGTTTGATGGTGACTCTTGTGGTGTTCTTACTGCCATTCATGAGCAGAGTGATGATATCAACCGTGGTGTGAGCCGTGAGGAAGATGAAGACCAGGGTGCTGGTGACCAGGGCATGATGTTCGGCTATGCTACCAATGAGACAGATAATTATATGCCTGTGTCTCTTGACTTGGCACAGCTCATCATGAAGGAACTCGCTGCTATCCGTAAGGAAGGTAAGGTAATGACTTATCTCCGTCCGGATTCCAAGAGTCAGGTAACGGTAGAATACTCTGATGACAATATTCCTCAGCGTATTGATACAATTGTTGTTTCTACTCAGCATGATGATTTTATCAAGGATGCAATGGGTAATGATGATGACGATGCTATGCTGGCTAAGATTCGTGAGGATGTTATCAACATTCTCATCCCACGCGTGAAAGCACAGTTGGACGACAAGGTATTGGCTCTTTTCAATGATGACATCAAGTATTTCGTCAATCCTACAGGTAAGTTTGTTATCGGTGGTCCTCATGGAGACACCGGTCTGACAGGTCGTAAGATTATCGTAGATACGTATGGCGGTAAGGGCGCACATGGTGGTGGCGCATTCTCTGGAAAGGATTCAAGCAAGGTGGACCGTTCTGCTGCTTACGCTGCTCGCTATATTGCCAAGAACATGGTAGCTGCAGGTGTGGCTGATGAAATGTTGGTGCAGGTAAGTTATGCTATTGGTGTGGCCGAGCCTGTCAGCATCTATGTGAATACTTATGGACGTAGCCATGTGAATATGAATGATGGTGAAATTGCCCAGAAGATTTCTCAGATGTTTGATCTCCGTCCAAAGGCTATCGAGCGTCAGTTGAAGCTCCGTCAGCCAATGTATCTGGAGACTGCTGCGTATGGTCACATGGGTCGAAAGAATGAGGTAGTGGAAAAAACTTTCACCAGCCGTTATCATGATACCAAGACTATGCTGGTAGAGTTGTTTACTTGGGAAAAACTCGATAAAGTAGAGGAAATTAAGAAAGAGTTTGCCCTTTAAAATGGGATTAGACTCAAGAAAATAGAATTTATTCCCTAGAGAGCCTGGCTTTCTAGGGATAACTTATTATTTATAGTAGAAGGATGGCGCAACAAGCAGATTCAACAATCATAGAAACTCCTGAGTCAGATGTGGCACAGGAGCCTTTAAAGCATACAGGAGAATTGACTCCGAAGCAAGTGCTGAGTTGGTTGCCCAAGAATGCGACACCTGCTCAGCAAGATTCCATGGTGCGAGCGCATATCAAACCATGTGAGATTCATTGGAGCGAAATGCCCGATACCTTGCATCTTCCTGGGCATCAGCCAGGCAAGAGTTTTAGGGACGTCAGCTTACCGCAGTATTATCGTGAGTCTTTCTTCTCGAAAGATTCGCTCTTTCATCCAGAATTGAAGGGCGGAAGATTGGGTGTGGCAGGTGACCCTGTGCCTTATACTGTAGCAGGCGATGATTTTGTCACGATTTTGCTCTTGTTCTGCTTTCTGATAGCATGTGCTGTCTCTTATACACATCTGACGCTGCCGACGATACTCCTTGTGTAG
>CAMBBY010000436.1 GCA_945863825.1 uncultured Prevotella sp.
ACAAGGAGTATCGTCGGCAGCGTCAGATGTGTATAAGAGACAGGTTCTACATTGAGCAGCGCTGCTAAGAATGACTTGGCTAAGTTTGCTGGTGTATTGAAGAGTAATACTGATTGTGAGGTTGCTATTCAGGGTTATACCGATGCAACTGGTAATGATGGTATCAACTTGCCTTTGAGTCAGAAGCGTGCTGATGCTGTTTATAGCTATCTTTCTTCTTGTGGTGTAACACGTAATCAGGTAAAGACTGTTGAGGGATTGGGCTCTTCTAACCCAGTTGTCAATACAACTGCAGCTTGTGCTCAGAACCGTCGTGTAGAGGTTTACCTCTATGCTTCTCAGGCTATGGTTAATGCCGCTAATAACGGAACATTGAAATAATGATACTTAAAAGAATTAGAAATATTCTAAGATGGGTGGTGGTGCTGTTTTTCAGTACCACCATTCTTGCTGTTGTAGTATATCGTTTCTTACCGGTTTATTTTACCCCTCTGATGTTTATTAGATGTTTTCAGCAAGTCGCTGATGGTGAAAGCATTACGTTGCATCATCATTGGGTAAGTATGGACAAAATCTCTCCTCATATGCCTGTTGCAGTGATGGCCAGCGAGGATGGTCGTTTTCTGAAGCATCATGGCTTTGACTTTAATGCCATCGAGAATGCTGCCAAGAATAATGCCCGCGGAGGTAAGGTACATGGAGCCTCAACCATCAGTCAGCAGACTGCCAAGAATGTTTTTCTATGGCCAGGTCGCTCATGGACCCGTAAGGGATTTGAGGTGTATTTTACTTTCCTGATAGAAATGATGTGGAGTAAGCAACGTATCATGGAGGTTTATCTCAACAGTATAGAAATGGGCAATGGTATCTATGGCGTAGATGCTGTGGCCGAATACCATTTTAATAAAAAGGCTTCTGATCTTTTCAGAAGTGAATGTGCATTGATAGCGGCAACGCTTCCTAATCCAAGAAAATTTGATTCCCAGAATCCGAGCGCTTATATGAAGAAGCGCCAGCGCCAGATAGAGCATGAAATGCGTTTCGTGCCTTCATTCCCAAGAGAAGGTGAGGATTTTGATCCTTCGACTGCTGTGGGCGGTTATAAGGGTAAATAGTTATAATATTTAGAGTTTATGGATTTATTGAACGACTTGAATGAGGCGCAGCGCCAGGCTGTGGAATATATAGACGGTCCTTCGCTGGTGATTGCCGGTGCAGGATCTGGTAAAACACGTGTTCTTACTTACAAGATTGCTTATCTGTTGGAAATGGGATTGAAACCTTGGAATATCATGGCTTTAACCTTTACCAACAAGGCTGCTCGTGAGATGAGGGAACGTATTGATAGACTGATGGGAGGCGATTTGGCTGCCCATCTGTATATGGGTACATTCCACAGTATCTTTTCACGTATTTTGCGCGCAGAAGCGTCTCATCTTGGCTTCAATAATAATTTCACTATTTACGACGAGACCGATTCTCGCTCCTTGCTCAAGGCTATTGTCAAAGAGATGGGGTTGGATGATAAGATTTACAAGCCAGCTGCCGTACATCATAAGATTTCGATGGCAAAAAATCAGTTGATGGGACCGAATGAATATGCTGCTAATGGTGAACTCCTCCAGCGTGATTTGCGTGAGAAGATGCCAGAGGTGGGGAAGATCTTTGCTGCTTATGTTCAGCGTTGTAAGCAGGCTAACGCAATGGACTTTGATGATTTGCTTACCCTTACTTTCCGGTTGTTCCGTGATCATGAGGATATCAGAAGGAAATATGCAGACCGCTTTGATTTCATTCTTGTGGATGAGTATCAGGATACCAATCAGGTTCAGATGAATATCGTGATGCAACTTTGTAAGGAAAAGCAGCGTGTCTGTGCGGTGGGTGATGATTCGCAGAGTATCTATAGTTTCCGTGGTGCTAATATTGATAATATCCTGAATTTCAGACGCCATTTCAATGATGCCAAACTTTTCAAGCTGGAACAGAACTACCGCTCTACCCAAACTATTGTCAATGCCGCAAACAGTCTGATTAAGCACAATCGTAATCAGATTCCTAAGGATGTGTATAGTGAAAATGCTGAAGGAGAAAAACTCCTTTATCAGCCTGCCTATAGCGATAAGGAGGAGGCTTTAATCGTCAGCAAGGATATCAAGCGATTCAAGCGCATGGATGACTGCGAGTATAGTGATTTTGCCATCCTTTACCGTACGAATGCTCAGAGCCGTAGTTTTGAGGAAGAATTCCGCAAGCAGGGTATCCCTTACCGCATTTATGGTGGATTGAGTTTCTATCAGCGCAAGGAAATCAAGGATATCATTGCTTATTTCCGTCTGGTGGCTAATCCTGATGATGAGGAGGCTTTCAAGCGTATCATCAATTATCCTACTCGCGGTATTGGTGCTACTACTGTCAATAAGGTGATAGATTGTGCCCGCAGCCAGGAGGTCAGTTTGTGGGAAATCATTTCTTCTCCCGAACATTATGGATTAGCTGTCAACAAGGGTACGCTTACTAAGTTGGATAAATTCCGTCTTCTTATCAGTAGTTTTATAGAACGAGCTAATCAGGTGGATGTCTATGAACTTGGTGAGGCTATTAT
>CAMBBY010000437.1 GCA_945863825.1 uncultured Prevotella sp.
GAGATTCGCCTTAGTCTCGTGGGCTCGGAGATGTGTATAAGAGACAGGTCGGGCACCATCGCCGACACCATGACGTATGCAAACGAGAAGTAGAATGCTGAAAGCAGATTGGCATCCCAGCGCTCTGTACCGATCACTTCCCTGAATATTCTGTAGAGGAAGATGAAGGAGTAGAAAGCGCAGAATACGAGAATAGCTCCCACGATGTATTGCACGCAGTTATAGCCCGTCAGCATCATCAGTCCCTGGTTGATCTGGTTGGGAATGTACATGAAAAATGCCAGCAGTGGATGGCGATAGACATTATATTCCGTGTTCCACTGCGAAACTGCCGCATAGGTAAGTGGGTCAAAACCAGCTACATGGAAGGCCTTGACAAAGAGCTTGTGGTAGTTTTCCGAGAGTTGGGAAAACTGGTTGTTGTACTTGATGATGGTCAGCGCATTGAGGACGATGGAAACGAACAGCGCTATAATGGCCGACCATTTTTCCTCTCCCTTGATGCGGAAAATATCGAATACTTTTTTCATGAATAGCTATTATTTCTTGAGAAAGAATCTTACCAGTAGGAAGTTTACCGGTATGCAGATGCAGAGCGTAGGAATCATGGCTATCTGTTTGGCTAATCCCAAACCAACAAAGAGGTTGAGGAAGAGTGTCTGCATACTGTAGTTCACGATATGTGAGAACGTGAAACCAGCCCCTCGCTTGGCATTGGCTTTCACTTTGAAGGTGTAGCGGGTGCTTGCAATGAAGTTGAAGATGAAACTGAGAATATAAGCCAGTGTGTTGGCAACAGTAGCCAGTGTGTGGTCGCTGTTTCCCAATGCTGGGATAAGGTTTGCCAGCAGCGGCATGGCTGCAAGATAAATGACGTATTGCAGGACAGTAGCAATACCGCCCACGATTGCAAAACGGACGACCTCGCCAAGTTTCTGACGCTTGGCGAGGTCTATCTGGTTATATTTTTCCTTGATATTCATATACTAATGTCTATCGTGCAGGATGAGTCTATGGTCTGAAAGGTCTGGATTATCCGTAGATAACCTTACCGTTCTCGTCCTCATAAGGAGCCAGATCCTTGGCATACTGGTTCATGGCACGGAGGCTCATACCCATTGATGAGAAACCACCATCGTGGAAGAGGTTCTGCATGGTTACCTTGCGGGTGAAGTCAGAGAACATCATCACGCAGTAGTTAGCGCAATCCTCAGCTACGGCGTTTCCGAGAGGAGACATCTTATCAGCGAAGTCCATCATGTTCTCGATGTCCTTGATTCCCTTACCAGCTGTAGTAGCAGTAGGGCTCTGAGAGATGGTATTGATACGTACGTGCTTCTCGCGACCATAGATGTAACCGAAACTGCGGGCGATGCTTTCGAGCATGCTCTTAGCGTCAGCCATATCGTTGTAACCGAAGAAGGTACGCTGAGAAGCCACGTAGGTAAGGGCTACTACAGAACCCCACTCGTTGATGGCGTCGAGCTTCTTGGCTACCTGCAACATCTTGTGGAAAGAGATAGCAGAAATATCCAGAGTCTTATTCAGGAAATTGTAATCGAGATCATCGTAAGTACGGTGCTTGCGTACGTTAGGGCTCATAGCGACAGAGTGGAGCACGAAGTCGATTTTGCCACCGAGTTTCTCCTGAGCCTCAATGAATACTTTTTCCAAATCTTCAACGCTGGTCGCATCAGCTGCGATGATAGGGGCGTTGATTTGTTCAGCGAGCTTGTCGAGAGTACCCATGCGAAGGGCCATAGCTGTGTTACTAAGTGCGATAGTTGCACCTTCCTCAGCAGCCTTTTCGGCTACTTTCCAAGCGATAGATTCCTCATTGAGTGCACCGAAGATGATGCCACGCTTGCCTTTTAACAAATTGTGAGTCATTGTTATCTTAATACTTTTGTTTAATAATAACGGCTTTCCTTCTTATATATAATAAGGTATAAGACC
The DNA here is from genome assembly GCA_945863825.1 of uncultured Prevotella sp. GTDB lineage: Bacteria > Bacteroidota > Bacteroidia > Bacteroidales > Bacteroidaceae > Prevotella. The sequence goes on from CAMBBY010000437.1 coordinate 1,957, forward strand.
GTCTGTCTTACCTTGCCGTTGAAATCGTGCGCAAAATTACGAAAAATGTGCAATATAAGCAAGCTTTTTCGATAAAAAGTGATGTAAACGTTTTCTTTTTCTCCGATAACTTGCCAAAACCTTTAAAAAAACTCAATTTTGGCAAGTTATTAGATTGGATAACTTGCCAAAATCGATTATTTTTTGTAATTTTGGCAAGTTATTAGATTTTTAGCTTATGGATAAACTGATAGGAAGAAAGCTTGAACAGGCTAAACTTCAGGCTTGTATGGAGTCTGAACGCTCTGAATTTGTTGTCGTCTATGGTCGTAGGCGTATAGGAAAAACGTTTTTGGTAAGACGTTTTTTCAAGGACAACTATGCTTTCTCATTTGTAGGAAAACATGAAATGAGACGTGAACAACAATTGGCCGAGTTTGCTAAAGAACTGATGTGCTATTCTCATTCAACTTTTGTTCCACAGCTGAAAAACTGGACAGAAGCGTTTGATGCTTTGCAAAGATTATTAGAAACTTACAACATTCCAGGAAAAAAAGTTGTTTTTTTTGACGAAATGCCTTGGATGGATACACCTAAATCAGATTTCGTATCGGCATTGGAAAACTTCTGGAATGGATGGGCCAACATGCGTGATGATATTGTATTT
>CAMBBY010000438.1 GCA_945863825.1 uncultured Prevotella sp.
GTTTAGGTGTGATACCATGATCTGCATTGTACTGCAACTGGATACTTCTTCTGCGGGCAGTCTCATCTATGGTACGCTGCATGCTTTCTGTGATGTTGTCTGCATACATGATAACCTTTCCGTTGACGTTTCTGGCAGCTCTACCAGCCGTCTGAGTGAGTGAACGGTGACTTCTCAGGAAACCTTCCTTGTCGGCATCAAGAATCGCTACCAATGAAACCTCTGGCAGGTCAAGTCCTTCACGTAAGAGGTTGACGCCCACTAGTACGTCGTAAATGCCAGCTCGCAGGTCGTTCATGATTTTCACACGGTCAAGCGTAGCCACATCACTGTGGATATAGGCAGCTTTCACATTATGATTCAGCAAGAACTCAGTCAATTCCTCTGCCATTCTCTTGGTCAGGGTCGTAATCAGTACTCGCTCGTTTCTGTGCGTTCTGGTCAATATCTCATCCAGCAGATCGTCTATCTGATTTTCACTTGGTCTTACTTCTATTTCCGGATCCAACAGTCCGGTCGGTCTAATCAACTGTTCTACCACAATGCCCTCAGCCTCCTTGAGTTCATAGTCGGCAGGTGTGGCACTTACATAGATAGCCTGGTGAATCATACTGTGGAATTCTTCGAAAGTCAGTGGTCTGTTGTCAAAAGCAGCAGGAAGTCTGAAACCGTATTCCACGAGGTTCTTCTTTCTGGCTCTATCACCTCCGTACATCGCACCTATCTGTGGGATGCTGACATGACTTTCATCCACTACCAGTAAAAAGTCTTTCGGAAAGAAGTCCAGCAGACAGTATGGTCGTTCTCCGGCCTGTCGTCCGTCAAAATATCTGGAGTAGTTTTCGATACCCGAACAGTGACCTAATTCCTTGATCATTTCCATATCGTATTCCACTCTTTCCTTGATTCGCTGTGCCTTGATACCGTCTCCGATACTCTTGAAGAACTCTTCCTGCTTCACCAGGTCGTCCTGTATCATGCGGATAGCCTGTTCTGTCTGTTCCTTGGTTGTTACAAACAGATTGGCAGGATAAATCTCATACTGGTCGAACGATTCTATGCGATGGTAGGTGAGCGAATCGACTTCCTCGATACTGTCGATTTCATCGTCCCACCAGGTAACTCTCAGTACATTGTCACTGTAGGCCATGAAGATATCAACAGTTTCTCCTTTCACCCTAAAGTTGCCTCGCTGCAGTTCAATGTCGTTTCTTACATACAGCGCATCAACCAGCTGGCGCAGGAATATATTGCGGTCCAGTATCTGTCCCTTCTTTATCTTGATGATATTTTCCTGCATGGCTGTAGGCCCCCCCATACCATAAATACAGGAAACAGAGGAGACCACGATAACATCCTTTCTACCTGATAATAGAGCAGAAACGGCTCCGAGTCGCAACTTGTCTATTTCTTCGTTGATGGCAAGATCCTTCTCTATGTAGGTGTCCGTAGTAGGAAGATAAGCTTCTGGCTGATAATAGTCGTAGTAGGAGACATAGTATTCCACTGCGTTTTCAGGGAAGAAGCCCTTCATTTCCTGATACAACTGTGCAGCCAGAGTCTTGTTGTGACTCAGGATGAGGGTCGGCTTTCCCACGTTGGCAATGACATTGGCCACGGTGAAGGTTTTTCCCGAACCGGTGACACCTAAGAGAACCTGTGCAGGATCTCCTTGCTCCACCCCCTCGGTGAGTTGCCTGATTGCCTGTGGCTGATCGCCAGTTGGCTGGTATTTAGAAGTTATCTTGAATTCCATATCTGTTGATTTCAAAAATCAGTTTATAGGCAAGTATTGAGACACAAAGTCTTAATAAAATTAAATTATCGGTTGCAAAATTACAAAAAAAATCGCATAATTAGTTATAAAGAATGATAAAATGCGAAAAAGTGTATTTTTTTCTTTGTAGATAGCTATTTTATAGTTAACTTTGCATCACAAAACGTGATTATAATGAAAAAAACAATTCTTATATCAGCTTGTTTTGCGCTTCTGATGTCAAGTTGTGCAAATCAGTTTAACCAGGTTTATAAGTCTCAGGATTATAACTTGAAATATGAGTATGCCAAGCAGTATTTTGCTTTTGGCAAGTATTCTCGTGCAGCTACTCTTCTGAATGACTTGATTACTATCAAGAAGGGATCTACAGAGGCAGAGGAGAGCCTTTACATGCTCGCCATGTGTGAGTTTGAGATGAAAGACTATGAGACAGCAGCAGAATATTTCCGCAAATATGTTTCCAGTTATCCTAAGGGCATCTATGCAGAGCAAGCAAAGTTCTTTGTAGGCGAAAGTCTGTATATGAATGCTCCAGAACCACGTCTCGACCAGAGTACTACGATTACAGCGATCAGTGCATTTCAGGAGTATCTTGACGTATATCCTGATGCCCGTCTGAAGAATTTGGCTACCAGTCGTCTTTTCGCTTTGCAGGATCTTCTGGTGGAGAAGGAATATAAGAATGCGAAGCTTTATTATGATTTGGGCAGTTATTTTGGCAACTGTCTGGGCGAGGGTAACAACTATCAGGCATGTATCGTAACAGCTCAGAATGCGTTGAAGGATTATCCTTATAGCAATAAGCGTGAAGCATTTGCCACAC
>CAMBBY010000439.1 GCA_945863825.1 uncultured Prevotella sp.
TTCGCCTTAGTCTCGTGGGCTCGGAGATGTGTATAAGAGACAGGTCATCACACCCAACAAGGAACCATAAGGCACATTTACCATAGTATATACCGCCATCATCAGAAGATACAAAGTATATGCATAGATTCGTTTACCCACAGGCCCGAAGTCTGGAGTATAGAGTAACAATGCAAAAATCAGTCCAAAAGGAACCGCACCAAAGATAAGCCATGGACGATAAGTACCAAATCGAGACTGAGTACGGTCTGCAAGACTACCCATCAATGGATCTGTCACCACATCAAACATACGGGCAACAAGCATCAATACTGCTGCATCAGCAAATGAAAGTCCAAAGACATTTGTAAAAAACAAAGGGAAAGCAATAGACATCACCTTCCAAACTATACCACCAGCAGCAGCATCACCCAATGCATATGCTATTTTTTCTTTTATACTTGCCATTAAATTTAAAATATTATTAAGTTATTCATAAAGCGTTAAGTATCTTCATGAGATATCGGAGAGGAGACAAAGCAAAAACACTTCTCCACAAAAATAGGGACTCAATCCCCAAGCGTTTTATAAAATACGCTTGAGGAGAAAGAATCCCTACAATCTTTATCTCATATTTTACTTAACTACTTTCCTAAAGTCGCCTTATTCTTAGCCACCAACTTCTTAATGGTCTCCACACTCAGAGCCGTACGGTAGCCATCCTGAGGCGTATTCATACAATAATCCACCAGTCGATCAATAGTAGAAGTAGCCACATGCATTCTTGTATCAGAAGAAGCATAGTAGATGAACACAGTTCCATCCTCATCAGCAATCCAACCGTTTGCAAAGACCACGTTCATTACATCACCAATATACTCACCCCCTTCTGGAACAAGCAAGTATCCACCTGGTTCAGCAATCACTTTAGTAGGATCTTCCAAAGATGTCATATACATATAGAGTACATAACGGAGACCGCTTGCACAACCACGTACACCATGAGCCAAATGCAACCAACCCTTATCTGTTTTGATAGGATGAGGTCCTTCTCCATTCTTTACCTCCTGAATGGTATGATAGTGACGGGCATTGATAATCTTTTCTTCCGTAATCTCTGCATGAGTGATGTCATCCACCAAAGCCCAGCCGATACCTCCACCAGAACCTGTATCAATAAAGCCATCCTGTGGACGGGTATAGAAAGCATACTTACCATCTACGAATTCCGGATGAAGCACAACATTGCGCTGCTGGCTCTTGGTCTTCAAGTCTGGAAGACGTTCCCAGTGAACCAAATCCTTGGTACGGGCGATAGCTGCAGTAGCAGTAGCTGCACTCAGGTCACCTGGCTGGTCATCATCATGACGCTCTGCACAGAACACACCATAGATATATCCATCTTCGTGAGCAGTCAGACGCATATCATAAATATTGGTAGCAGGAACAACATCCTCTGGCATTGTAATAGGCTCATCCCAGAAACGGAAATTATCTATACCGTTAGGACTTTCTGCCACAGCGAAGAAGCTCTTGCGGTCGGCACCTTCTACACGGACAACGAGGAGATACTTTCCGTTCCACTTGATGGCACCCGAATTGAGGGTAGCGTTCATCATGATACGCTGCATCAGATATGGGTTACTCTTCTCATCGAAGTCGTATCGCCACTCCAATGGAGTATGTTCTGCGGTGAGGATTGGGTTCTTATATTTCTCGTAGATTCCGTTTCCCCACTCTACAGGTTCATTCTTGCGGCACAGCAATTCCTCATGATGAGCACGCAAAGCTTTTACTTTGTCTTGAAAAGTTGTCATATTCTATCTTTATTTTATTGTTTCTTATACTTTGAGTTTGATGATTAGTAAATATATTGGATTCTTCACTATTTGTTCTTCACTCGTTACCTACTATATCCTTTACAAAAAGAACCTTTGATTCATTATAGAATTTCTTGAAATCCTTGACAATGGCTCCATCCTTCACTCCAGGAAGATAGGCTTCCTCCTGTGGGTTATCCCAAGCATTGCGCCAGAAGAGCACATAACTCAACTGATAGTGCTGCAAAACTGGCCAAAGCGTCTTGGTAAACCAGTCTTTCTTTTTGGAAATACCACGGCAACCAGTTTCTGTCAACGCAGCCATCTTTCCCACTTTCTCTGCTGCAAGCTTCATCACATCTAAAGTCTCGACGAGATTCTTCTGATAGTTGACATCACTGTCGTCAAATTCATAGATATCAACACCGATGAGATCAACAAAATCACCGCCTGGATAACATTTCAGGAAAGAATCCACATCCTTCTTGTCACTCAGATTAGGAGACCATGCCCATACGATGTTATCACAACCAGCTTTCATCAAAGTCACATAGGTCTTGATGTAAAGCATCTTGTATTGCTCAGGAGTACAACTATTGGCACCCCACCAGAACCAGCCGCCATTCATCTCATGCCATGGACGGAAAATCACAGGAACTTTCTTTCCGCAACAGGTCTGGAGAGAATTAATGAAATCAGCAACCTTCTTCAGCCAAGACTCAAATTTCTTCTGTTGAGCACCACCCTCGAGTATTGCATTCACCGCATCACCCTTCGGATCCCAGGCATTTTCTCCTGTCA
>CAMBBY010000440.1 GCA_945863825.1 uncultured Prevotella sp.
CTACACAAGGAGTATCGTCGGCAGCGTCAGATGTGTATAAGAGACAGTGCTGGTAATGAGTATGCAGGAAATCCTGCGTTCCCTGGCGCTTATTCCAAGTGTGTATGTGTAGCTTCTGTTGCTGCCGACTATACGCCAGCTTGCTATACCGACTATGGTACGCTCGTTACCTTGAGTGCTCCTGGTGGTGACTTGGAATATTACGGAAAGATAGGTGAGGAAGAGGATGAGTATTGGGCAGAGACTGCTGAACAGAAGGGTGCTGTGCTCTCTACCTTGATTCAGAATGGTAAACCTGCATATGGTTATATGGAGGGAACTTCCATGGCTTGTCCTCATGTTTCTGGTGTGGCTGCTCTCGGTTTGGCATACGCAGTCAAGCAGCATCGTCATTATCGTGCTGCTGATTTCGTGAGTCTGATGAAGAAGGCTGTCAAGGACTTGGATGGCTATTATGGTAATGGTGCTACCAAGATTTATTATATGAACCATACTACAGTGGGTGCTTCTCCTGAAATCGTCAACCTGTCTAAGTATATCGGTAAGATGGGCGCTGGTCTGATTGATGCAGCTCAGCTCTTGAATCTTGTTAAGAACAAGGATTACAGTTCTGATATGAAGTTGCCTAATATCTATGTAGCGCTCGACAAAGTTTCTACCTTGAATCTGCCAAGTTACTTTGAAGGCGTAGAGAGTGGATACACCTGTGCTGTTGGTGATGCCAATGTGGCTTCTGCTACGATAGAAGGTACTACTCTCACCGTAAAGGGACTTGCTGTAGGAAGTACTACTCTGACAGTATCAGTTGGCGGCAAGCAGCAGACTGTGAGCATTATAGTTCGTAAGAATGCCAGCAACAACGGTTGGATGTAATCTAAAAGATAATTACTGAGATGGGAAAGAGATTCACGATGATCTTCATCGCTCTCAGCCTGATGAGCATGAGTCAGGCTTGGGCACAAAAACTCAAGTTTGACCAGCAGCTCATCGATGCCGGTACGATGACCGAGGATGATGCGCCACGAACCTATTCGTTTGTAGGTAGAAACGTGAGTGGTAAGATGCTGGAAATATCCCGTATTCAGACCACCTGCGGTTGCACCAAGTCGAGTGTCAGTCAGATGAGACTACAGCCAGGTGATAGCTGTAAGATAGAATTGACGTTTACTCCCCATGGTTATCCTGGCACTATAGACACCCGCGCTTTTGTCTATCTGAAGGATTCGGACAGAGAACCGGTCACGAAGATTGGACTCAGGGGGATGGTTCTTCCAAGTGCGGATGTCTGGTATCGCTTCAAGTATAAGATGGGCGACCTGAGACTGAAGCAGGCTAAGGTAACATTCAATGAGGTGACGGCAGGTATGAAGGCTGAGGCTCGCATTCTCTGTGGCAATAGCGGGAAGAAACCGCTGAAGATCAGCAGTCTGGTGCTTCCACAGTATGCACAAGTGAAAACTGAGCCGGAAATCATCCCTGCTGGTGATGAGGCAGACTTGGTGATTACGCTGGATGTGGATAAAATCCCACCGATGATGAAGCCGAATTTCACCTTTCCGATTATTCTGGAGGGAGTGGATGCCAAGCCGAGTGACCGTACGATTATGGTCGTAGTGAATCGCAATCAGTAATGATAAATCATAAGAAAAGAAAGAATTAAAGAATATGAAACATTTAATCAAACTCTTCACCCTGTTGGTGGTTATGCTCCTTTCTGCGGGTTTCGTATCTTGTAGCAGCGATGATGATGAACCTGCAGAGCAGCCGATAGCTGTGACTCCTGCTAATCTTGATGGAGTATGGAAAATGACTGCCTGGAACAATGGTCAGCCAATGCCTGAGGGCACATATTGCTATGTGGTTTTCCATCGCCGTGATAATACTATGGAGATGTACGACAACATGAACAGTATGTATGCAGTTCATACTACCGGTTCCTTCTTTGTGAAGCAGGATCCATATTTGGGTTATATTGTTGGCGGTACCTACGATAATGGTGTTGGTGATTGGAACCAGCAGTATATCGTGAGCAATCTTTATAAGAGCGGTTCTATGATCTGGACAGCCAAGGATGATGCTAACGATGTGTGCCGCTATGAGCGCTGCAGCGAAGTGCCAGCTGAGATTATCAAAGAGGCAAGTGATTTGAAAGACTAATATAACCAGGCTCTTTAGTTTTTTGAAGACTAATCTTAGTTTTTTAGAAAAACTATCATAGAGTTTTATATTAGCTCATCATACCAATAAAAGAGACGTATGGGTGATTTCTTTCACTCGTACGTCTCTTTTTTCCCTTTTCTCCTTTCCCATTTCTGTTTGTTTTATCTTTTTTGTTTTGCGGTTATGATAGTTTTTTTTAAATCTTTTGGTGTTTTGCGATAAATATTGTATTTTTGCGACAGGATAAGGGTGATGCTTTTATTGCAACATCTTCTATCCAAATCGATATAGTACAAATTATAGGCGAAAACGAATGAGAAATGCAATCTATTATAGGAATACATTTATTATAGGTGTATGTTAGTGGTACTGTTTCTGGTGAATAGTATCCAGGTAAGTGATGCCCAATCTTGGCAGGAATACCTTGAACAACTCAGTG
>CAMBBY010000441.1 GCA_945863825.1 uncultured Prevotella sp.
AGATTCGCCTTAGTCTCGTGGGCTCGGAGATGTGTATAAGAGACAGCTGTTACATGGTGCTTGCCGCCGAAGGTGTGGTCGTAGTCAAAATGTCCGTTCCAGCTGATGGTCTGGCGATATTTTGAGTTAGACATAACCATGTGACCGCTCACGATCTCGTCGTTCTGCTGGGTAAGACCTACGATGATGTCGTTGGTGTTATAGTTACTCCATGTAGGAATGAACACAGCATAAGTGTTATCGTAAGAAAGGTTGTAACTTGCAGCATAGTCGATGGCGAACTGAGTCTTGAACGACAAACCATTGACAAACTTATTCAAGTCGTAGATAAGACCTGCGTCGAACTGGAACTGACGGCTAACGCCCGTTGTCTTACCGCCGAAATAGCAGTCGGCGATGGCGTTGGTCTGATTAGTCTTTGTACCTCCAGGGAAATATTTTCCGCCAAGGAGGTTGAGCGACTTACCAAGAATAGCAAGAGCGTTGGATGCGTATGGATCCACCATATCGATTGGAATCAGAGGTGCCGCATTCTCCGGGAAGTTTGGACGCATTGATGCAGCCTCGCCCCAGAAGTTGCCTTTGTTCACATGATTATTATAGAATGTGGCGCTTGCGTTAGCAAAACACTTGATAAGCTTGTTGAGCGTGAGATCGACATTACCACGAACGCTGAAACGGTCGGTATAGTTTTCTGTCGCCTTACCGAAGTTCAGGAGGTCCTCACTACGATAGTAGTTGATGTTCGTGTAGAAATGTGCACGCTGGCTACCACCCTGAATCTCTGCTGTAGCCTCCGAACGGTTATATGCCTTGCGGACATACTCGTCCGAGTAGTAGTTCACGTTTGGATAACGGTAGGGATTCAATCCTGCAGCGTGATTATATATATCCTGCTGCGAATATCTTGGAGCGAGTCCGTCGTTGGCACGAGCCTCATTATATAAGGTCATGTACTCAGCCGAACCGATATACTCTGGGAATGCCTTTGCCACGTGGAAACCGGTGTTGGCATTTATTTCCACCTGCAAGCCATCAACCTTACCGCGCTTGGTGGTGATGAGAATAGCACCCTTGGCAGCCTTCGGACCGTAGAGAGCCACAGCCTGCGCGCCCTTGAGGAAAGTAACCTGTTCTATCTCAGAAGGAAGCACGTTGTTTGAAGGGCGCTTCACACCGTCAATGATTACAACTGGTAAGTTGGTGTTATCGTTAGTGTCGAGCTGATCGGTGTCCATGCCCCAGAGGCTGCTACCGTTCCATCCACCCACGAGCGCATACAGGTCTTCGAGACTGCTCATGGTATAGTCCTTCTTCTGCAGCTCTTCCATGTCAACGTATGCGACACCTCCGAGGAGCTGGTCGGCATCCTTGTCACGGAATGCGACATGGACTTTCTTTTTTGCCTGGACAGAGTCGCCATTGGAGGTCTGGGCATTGACCGCTAATGGTGAAGCTGCCACCATGGCAAGGAGGAATATGTTTGTTTTAATTCTTTTCATAAGATTATTCTATTATCTATTATAATTGGCATTGTCATCACCATCCAGGATTCTGTGGGAATCCTTCGTAGAGATATGTATCCTTGTCAGGAAGTGGGAACCAGTAATGCTTTGACTCAAAGCTACGGGTGATAAGCTCCTTCTTCTGGAAGTTACCTACCTGTGCATCCTTCGGGTCGTGATCCTTAAACCAGCTGTCTTTCTCCAGACGCTCAAACTCGTGAGAGTATTTCACGGTGTAAGGAGGCTCAGTCAAGAGGAGCCAGCGCTGGAGGTCGCACCAACGGAAGCCTTCGAACGACAGCTCTACGGCACGCTCGCGGCGCACCTCGTCGATGAAGTGTTCACGTGTGTCCATGAGGTTAGCCTGCACATGCTCCATGGGCCAATCTGCAGAGTTCACGCGGTCGCGGAGTGCATTGATGGCATCCACTGCAGAGAGTGAACAATATGGAGTTCTGGTCTTCAATTCCGATACGCTTGTTGCGTATGCGGCCACTGCCTCGGCATACATCAGATAGATGTCGGCAAGGCGCATATATGGGAGGTAACCCTGGAGGGCGTGATCCCAGTCATACCACTTGTCGCCCTCATTACACTGGTGAGGTACCAACTTCTGGATGAAGTAGCCTGTGCTACTACCGTTATCTACCGAACGCATCGCTGCATTTGAATAAAGCTGGCAATACTCAAGCTTCTTCTGGTCGGCGTTCAATGGCTCGGTGTTAATCACATAGTGGAAACCATCGAACACGATGTCGTGATAGAATCGTGGGTCGCGGTTCTTGAACGGATGCTCTGGATCCCAGCCCGAAGCGGGGTTGAGAACATACTCACCATTCCTTACGAGATAGATAGGTTGTCCGTTAGCCATACCATACTGGTCGATAAGGTTGGCTGTAGGATGATGGATGATGTTGTCATGATCCACAAGACCTGCTACCTTAGGACCGAAGAGCTTGTCGCAGTTCCAGTTGAAGCTGTTGGCACCTGGATAAGCACCACGGAAGATAGCCTCACAGGTACCAGGCATCATCCAACTCTGCTTGCTGTCTCTTATACACATCTGACGCTGCCGACGATACTCCTTGTG
>CAMBBY010000442.1 GCA_945863825.1 uncultured Prevotella sp.
GATATATATCGCCTGATTGCGGTCTCGCTCATTTAACTTTTCAGGTTCGGAGGCGAGATTCTTCATCACCTCTTTAGGGGAGCGTTCCAACTTGTGTTTCATTGGGTTCTCACCACAAAATCTGTCGGATAATGACACCAATGGGAAACGTCTGAGCGTACTATCTTCACTATCACTTAGCTGATAGTTACTGGTAATCACGTTCAATGGCGATTCTTCCAGCTTGAAGACGATAGGGTCGCCAAACTTTCGCTCAACCTTAGCACCTGCCGTTACCTTGTTATATAAGTACTTCATTGGGAAACCGGAAGGTTTATCTTCCCAGTGTATTACCCTAAACTTGCCGGGATATATCAGCAAATCGGAAAGGCAAAACTTGGCATCGGCTACCGTCATGAAATCCTTCATATCAACACGCAACACATTTACTGCTGAACCAACAACGAGGTTTATCATTAATGATTTACCAGAACCGCCACTTGCCTGTTTTTCGTCTTCCACCTCGTCTTCGAGGAGATAAGGGCAGATACTCTTCATATCAGCCCATGAGCGATAACAGATTCTACCCAAGCAGGAAATCATATTGGCAAAATGAGAGTTGATGTCGGCGATGGCTTCAGGGGGCATCGGCTTCTTGTTGCGAATACTATCCTGTTCCAGTCTCCACTGCACATTGCAGCAACCGCGTATCACTCTCAGTATAGGCCAAAGTTCTTTCTCCTGCTTTCCTTGCCAATCCACCTGCCAGCGGAAGGTCTGAGCCCAATCTTTGAGGTCTTTCTTCTTCTGGTCGATTTCCTCTCTTGTAAAGACAGGGGAACCATCCTCATTTACCTGCGCTTCCGCTTGGGCAATGGCAGCCACCTTATCCTTATATTCCTGGCTCTCGCTGATAACAAAAGGAGGATTGAAAACCCTCATCGTGAAATCATACGGTTTCTTTGCCAGGGCTGGGATGAAGAAATTCAGCTTCTCGTAACTGACTGGCGTGATAGCTTCTGGAGTAATTTTCAACGCTACATTGCGGAAGAAGAAATATTCCGTATGGGCATCGAAACTCTCGGTGAAGTCTATCACCATGCCCTGCAAGCCGCCAGCCGATTTCTCACTGAAATTCTTGTCTATCAGGTTGGCGCAGTCTGACATCATCTTGCGCTCCTGATCATTATGACGCCAACTCTGTTCAGTAAACTGCAGGAGTTGATTTTTTGTTGCCTGAATGATACTCTTCTGGTCGATGTATTCCACGAAACATCTATCCAGATGGATATACTGACCTACGAGGTCGGTACTATCAGGGTCTATCATTCGGTAATAACCATGGCAGGTCATAAAGAGCCACACCTTGGTAGGTGATACCTTGCAGGTAGGCGGTTTCAGCTTGCCGCTTCTCGGATCACGTGGATATTCTATCTCGAATGGATCGGTGTTGTTGGCACCCCGTAACCGTGAGTATAGCGGCAACCTTATATCGTGGTCGAACTTGAAGTTGTCGGTATCATCCATGTGGTAGCACATCAGATAATCTCTCACTGAGCGAGGAGAGCAACCGTACAACCAGTTCCACCTTTGGTTATATCGGCTTCTGAAGCCTTCTGGCAGCGTAGCATAGCACATATCGCAATATTTGGTTGCGATGGCTCCGCAATCCCTTTGGCTGGCGATGTCGTTAGGGTAAAGCATAATCACCCTTTCGGCAAACCGATTCATTTTCTGATACTGAACGGCATTGAAATCAAGTTTTTCCTGTCTCCACTGCCCACGCTCGATATACCAGAAGTTTCTTCTGCCCAGCGAGAAGGCTACGTGATACCAGCAGTTTTTCTGAAAATGATTATCCTGCTTCTTATCCTGACGCAGGGAACGCATGGCGTAATAGATGCTCAGTGCATCTTCCGGTGTCCGGCAGAAAACGATGTTCTGAGCTTTAATGTCACCTACTTCTATAGGTTTCTCCTCAGTATGGAAGGTACCTTTCGGTTCTCCGTCCTTGGTTTCGTTCTCTACCCATATTTCTTTCGTCTCCGTATAAACTTCTTCGGGTTGCAACTTTTCTATTGCCGAGTGAACGGCAGTAGAGTTGTTACTCCGATGGTCCATGGCATAGGTGAAAACCTTGTCCCCCATCAGCCATTTGCTCACCTTTCTCACGCTATGCTCCTCACAGGTAGAGAAGACAATGGGGTCTTGCTGCATGGCTGGACGGAAGAAGCATCCGCAGCTCCCCTGCGGCGCTATCACGTCTGTTGCGAAGCATACAAATAGCGGATTCCATGGTGTTCCATAAATCACTTCGCTTACCAGTTGCCCATTTCTCACCACATTTGGCAGCGTTACCTGGTCCACGGCATAAATACGGAAATCTTCATTCAGCATTCTTGTGTTGAAGTCCTTTCCGAAGCCGTATTGCGGAATGCCTTTTACAGATGTAACTTCGCACCCCAGGGCTGCTAGCTCCTGGGGGTTGAAGTCTGTTTTTGGCATAAATGAGAAAGTTTCTATCGTTTGTGGAGCGATTGTGCGATAGTCCATCTTTGCAAAGAGCATCGGCCATTTGGCTCTCGTCTTCTCGTTGTCGCCATACACCCTCA
>CAMBBY010000443.1 GCA_945863825.1 uncultured Prevotella sp.
GAGATTCGCCTTAGTCTCGTGGGCTCGGAGATGTGTATAAGAGACAGGGACATACCCTGCAGGCCACCTACTGCCGCCGCATCTTCAATCCTGAGTTCGGCGATTTCGTAACCGCAGGCGATATGGAGGGTGCCTGGCAGCCGGTTTATACTGCGGATATCGGCAACAGCATGGTCAACGTGGTAGAACTCAAGCATACCTACAGCCGCCCAGCCTTCGTGCTCAGCACCTCGGTAAAGAACATCCACCAGCACCTGTTCAACTCCATCCACGACAATACGCTCGGCATCGGAACCACCGCCTTCTGGCATAAGGGCATCATGCGCCTCACTGCCGGTATCAACTACTTCTGGCAGCGTAGCGAGACCCCTACCGAGGAAACTCAGCAGCGCGATGCAGATTACAACCATTTTGCCGTATTCAAGCTGGCACCGCAGTTCACGTTAGCCGATGGCTGGCGCCTCACTTCCAACATCATCTGGTGCACGCGCCGCAGCAGCAATGCCTATACCCCGGCTAATCTCTATGCCGAAGTGGGAGCATACAAGAACCTGGGTAAGCACTGGACGCTTGAAGGCCGTTTCCACGACATGGCAAGCCAGCACTTCGGCAACCGCGCCGCCACCATCGGCTGCACCTATTATTTTTAACCCTCTTTTCTCACCTATCGCCAACGGCTTTATTTACGAGAAACAGAGAGGATACAGACTTCCAAAGAGAGAAGACTCTCAGAGAGAGGACTTTCAAGAAAGATTTTTCAATGAAAGAAGAAAGAAAAGAGAAAGAGGACTTTCAAGGAAGATTTTCTATGAGAGAAGATTTCAAGAAAGGACCATTTCCAAAGTATTCTAACCCTAAATAGAAATAAAACAATGAAGAAGTATTACTCCCTCATTTGTGCCCTTCTCCTTGCTCAAGGAGCAATGGCCATAGATTACGACCAGCTCAAGAAGAGCAGTAAAATCAACGCAGCCAGCAAGATAGAACTGTCTAAGCTGCAGACCCAGGAAGAAAAGACCGTTGTCCAAAGCAAGGCTACAGGCAGCCGCCTGAAAGCCCTGCAGAAGCAGATGGACAACCGTACCGTTCGTGCCATTGTCAGAATGACTCCGGGCAGCGACGCCTCTACCCTTGCTTCAGAAGGAATCACCATCACTTCCGTGGTCAATCATTTCGCCATCGCCACCATCCGCCTCTCCCAACTGGAGCAACTGGCAGAGCGTAGCGATGTAGAAAGCATCAGCTTCGGAAAGCGCAGAAAGCGTCTCCTGCTCAACAAGGCCCACAAATCTACAGGCGTAGATAAGATTCACCTCGGCACCGGACTCACCCAGCCCTACACCGGAAAAGGAGTAGCCATCGGAGTGTTCGACGATGGTTTCGACCCCAACCACATCATGTTTCAAGATGCAGAAGGCAAAAGCCGTTTCAAGATGATCTGCCAGAGCAAAGAGGAGAATAAACCCCTCACCTATCTCACCACCCCTGCCGAGATTGCAGCCTTCCAGACAGATGATCAGAACGAAAGCCATGCTACTCATGTGAGCGGAATTGCAGCAGGAAATTGTCAGAACAGTACCTTCCAGTTGCAGGGAGTGGCTCCGGAAGCTGACCTTCTGATGGGTCCGATTCCTTACAATGATAGTGATTATGAGATGTTTGACAAGATGGTAAGCTGGTGCCGTGAGAATGGCAACAAGCGCCTGGTACTCAACATGTCCTACGGAGCCAACGCCGGAAGCCACGACACGACCGACCCAGAAGTGGCCTTCATGGACGAAATCATCAAGAAATACGACATCGTTGCCTGTATTGCCGCAGGAAACGAGGCTGACCTGGACATCGTGCAGCGCCACACCTTCACGGGTGGCTCTGATGAAACGATGAAGGCTGCATTCTATTCTGATCTTGACGGAGACGACGAAATGGACGTAACTGAGATCTATGACTACATCACGGTAAGCCAGCCTGAGAAACAGATAGAAATCGACGTTGTAGTCTTTAATACAAATACAGGGACTGCCAAGACTACCTGGAAATTCGTAAACTCCACTCATCCTAACGGAAGGGAATATTCATATTCAAGCAGGAACTTCCATGGCACGGTTTCCGTCCAGTCAGAAGTCATCGGCAATGGGATGAAGGGCTATTTTCTCTCCATTACCGACATCAGCCTCTTAGGCAAGAACTGCTCCCTCGGCTATGTGATCAGAGGGCAGGAAGGACAAACCGTTACCAGCTATCTGGAGAGCAGCTCCGTCTTTGATACAGAAGTACCAGGATGCGACAGCCACATCACCCACGACGGAACCATCAACAGCATTGCCTGCGGCACCGAACCGATTATTGTAGGCGCCTACAATACCGCCAATTCCTACAAGGGTGCCGATGGAACCAATTACACCTTCCAGGATGCTTTCTACGGCTACAAGTACGGCAACAAGGTGGGCGACATTACGTTCTTCTCCAGCTACGGCAAGTTAGCAGATGGCAGAGAACTCCCCCACGTCTGTGCCCCAGGACTCTTCATCGCTGTCTCTTATACACATCTCCGAGCCCACGAGACTAAGGCGAATC
>CAMBBY010000444.1 GCA_945863825.1 uncultured Prevotella sp.
AGATTCGCCTTAGTCTCGTGGGCTCGGAGATGTGTATAAGAGACAGCCTCAGGCATTCTACTATTTCAATGCCTATGCACGCATGAAGGAGAAAGGATTGGCTGACAAGTTGGTAATCTGTGTACCAAGCGGAAACTTCGGTAATATCACAGCTGGTCTGTTCGGTCACGAGATGGGCTTGCCTATCCACCGTTTCATCGCAGCCAACAATGCCAACGATATTTTCTACAACTACCTGCAGACTGGTGAGTACAATCCTCAGCCAAGCAAGGCAACCATTGCCAACGCAATGGACGTAGGCGACCCAAGCAATTTCGCCCGCATCTATGATCTCTATAAGGGCAATCATGATGCCATCACAGCCTATATCAGCGGTGCCACCTACAAGGATGATCAGATAGCAGAGACCATGAAGCAATGCTACAATGACACCAAGTATGTACTTGACCCTCATGGCGCTTGCGGTTATCGTGCCCTGAAAGAGCAGTTGAAACCAGGCGAAGTAGGTGTATTCCTGGAGACCGCTCATCCAGCCAAGTTCAAGGAGAAGGTAGATAGCATCCTCGGTTCTGACATCGAGATTCCTGCACGCCTTGCCGAGTTTATGAAGGGTAAGAAGCAGAGCATCGAAATGACTAAGGACTTCGCTTCATTCAAGAACTATCTGATGAACGAATAAGACGACTGGCAAGCAATAAGAAAACAGCATAAGAGCCTTTCTGCTTTTTCGGCAGAAAGGCTTTTTTGTGCTTTGTAAACGCCAATTTGTAAACTCCATATTACAGATTGGCAATAATTAGCACAAAAATTCTATAATTCATAGCCAATAATTTGGCAGTATCAGATAAAATTATTATTTTTGCCTACAGTTTCAGCAGGACAATCATGATTAGCAGCGGCAAGCTCTCCTAAAGCCCATCCTATGCGAAGTTGTGCAGTATCCATGCAAAGTAGTAAATAAGTTAATAACAACTAAAATAAAATTTAGGTAAAATGAAAATTGAAGATTTTAACTTTGCCGGTCACAAGGCAATCGTACGCGTTGATTTCAACGTGCCATTGGATGAGAATGGTAATGTAACTGACGACACTCGTATCCGTGGTGCCCTCCCTACTTTGAAGAAGGTACTCGCAGACGGTGGTGCTCTTATCATGATGAGCCACATGGGTAAGCCAAAGGGCAAAGTTAAACCAGAACTTTCTCTTTCTCAGATTGTAAAGAACGTTTCTGACGCTCTCGGTGTTGAGGTTAAGTTTGCTAAGGACTGCGGTAACGCTGAGGCTGAGGCTGCAGCCTTGAAGCCAGGTGAGGCTCTCTTGCTCGAGAACCTTCGTTTCTACCCAGAAGAGGAAGGTAAGCCAGTTGGCGTAGAGAAGGGTACTCCTGAGTTCGACACTGCTAAGGCTGAGATGAAGGAACGCCAGAAGAAGTTCGCTGCTAAGTTGGCTTCTTACGCTGATGTATATGTAATGGACGCATTCGGTACAGCACACCGCAAGCACGCTTCTACTGCAGTTATCGCTGACAGCTTCGATAAGGATCACAAGATGCTCGGCTTCTTGATGGAGAAGGAAGTAAAGGCTGTTGATGCAGTACTCGGCAACATCAAGCGCCCATTCACAGCTATCATGGGTGGTTCTAAGGTTTCTACTAAGATCGGTATCATCGAGAACTTGTTGACCAAGGTTGACAACCTCATTCTCTGCGGTGGTATGACTTATACATTCTCTAAGGCTCTCGGTGGCAAAATCGGTATGTCTATCTGCGAGGATGACAAGCTCGACGTTGCTCTCGATGTAATCAAGAAGGCTAAGGAGAACGGCGTAAACCTCGTACTCGGTACAGACTCTATCTGCGGTGACGATTTCAAGAACGACTGCAATACACAGGTTTGCCCATCTAACAACATCCCTGACGGTTGGGAGGGTATGGACGCAGGTCCTGAGACTCGCAAGGCTTTCGCTGCAGCTATCAAGGGTGCTAAGACTATCCTCTGGAACGGTCCTGCTGGTGTATTCGAGTTCGACAACTTCGCTGGTGGTTCTAAGGCAATTGCTGACGCAATCGCTGAGGCTACTAAGGAGGGTGCATTCTCTCTCATCGGTGGTGGTGACTCTGTAGCTTGTATCAACAAGTTCGGCTTGGCTGATCAGGTTTCTTACATCTCTACAGGTGGTGGTGCTCTTCTCGAGGCTATCGAGGGTAAGGTATTGCCAGGTGTAGCAGCTATTGAGAAGTAATCAATAGGTATCTATATAAATTGAGTTCGGGGGCATCCCATCCGTGGATGTCCTCGAATTTTTCAGTATAAGATACCCTGCCTTAATAATCACGATACAATATTCCCTTTATTCAATATATTATTAAAACCGAAAATTTAAAAGAAATTAATGGATTGGATTATTAATCTTTTCACCAACACAGAGTCGGTGGCTCACATCGCCCTACTCTACGCAATCGTGATTGCGGTTGGTGTGTATCTGGGAAAGATCAAGATTGGTGGCATCTCGCTGGGTGTTACCTTCGTGCTCTTCGCAGGTATCCTGGCCGGCCACGTGGGCTTCACAGG
>CAMBBY010000445.1 GCA_945863825.1 uncultured Prevotella sp.
AGATTCGCCTTAGTCTCGTGGGCTCGGAGATGTGTATAAGAGACAGATTCTGATAAACTCATCTGCGGAATGGGAGCGGGAAGACTCTCCTGGTCCCAACTTGAAGGAAGAAAATGGCATCAGAGCCTGGTCGCTAAGGGTAGGACTACCGAAAGGTTTCATTCCCAGGGCTACACATTTCTTAATAAGAGGATGCTCAGGATCAATACGGGATGATTTCAAACGGAAACTGTGAGCCTTTACTTCGCTCTTCAAGTGCTGGCAGATAAAATGATAGACCTCCTCATTGTCATAAAATTCATTGGTGCGGATATCTACCAGCATCGTACACTTGTCTGGAATCACATTGTGCTGAGTACCAGCATTCACTACCGTTAATGTCATTTTGGTAGGACCTAAGAACTCGCTTACTTTCTCAAACTTGTAATCACGAATCCAGCGCATATCATCCAGTGCCTCATAGATAGCGTTTACTCCTTCGTTACGGGCAGCATGGCCGCTCTTGCCATGAGCGATGACATCTAAGACCATTAACCCCTTTTCTGCTACAGCAGGATTCATGCCAGTTGGCTCACCAACGATGGCTAAGTCGATATGAGGTAAAAGTGGTAAGGCGCGGCTGATGCCATCCTTGCCGGAAACCTCTTCTTCTGCGGAGGCTAAATAAATAAGGTTGTATTGTTGAGGCTTTGCTGTCAATAATCGGAATATCTGCAATAAAGAGCATAGTCCACCGCCACAATCATTGCTGCCTAAGCCATAAAGCGTTTCGTCGCTTTTGTTTTCTGTTGGCAGATTATTGTTATTATCGCTGTTGGAAAGTGGGATAGTCTTTTCTATACTTGGAGTAAAGGGATCTCGGGTCCAGGATGCAACTGGCTTTACCGTGTCAATATGTGCATTGAGCAGCAAAGTAGGTTTGCTTTCATCAAAGTGCGGGTCAATCACCCAAATATTGTTGGCTTCCCTCTGAGGTTCAAAACCATAACTGCGGATCGTCTGTTCCATGATATCTGCAGCATCCTTTTCATTACGGCTTACAGATGGGGTGGCGATGAGCTTCTTCAGCAGCTCAACGGCATCATTGGTGAATTGTTCTTGTGTCATCATAATCTCCCTTGTTTTTGAATTCTGTGGCAAAGTTACGAAAAAAAGAGCAGACAAAATGGAAAAAATGCCATTTTTATTTTGTTTTGTCCTCTATTTGCCGTATCTTTGCACCCATATAAATAACAAAAGCTTATGCAAATCAATAGTCATCTTTCAGTACTGATTCACGACTTGGCTAAAAAGTACGGTGATAAACCAGCGCTTACTTTTAAGAAGTTTGGCGGTGAACAATGGCAAACTGTTTCGTGGAATCAGTTCTCTCTGAGAGTGAAACAAGTTAGCAACGCATTGCTCAACCTGAACTTGAAGCCTCAGGACAAGATTGCCGTGTTCTCACAGAACTGTGTACATTATCTATATACTGATTTTGGAGCATACGGAGTGAGAGTTTGTGCTATTCCTTTTTACGCTACAAGTAGTGAGCAACAAATTCAATATATGGTCAACGATGCCCAAGTGCGTATCCTCTTCGTAGGTGAACAGGAACAGTATGACAAGGCCCATCGTGTTTTTGCGCTTTGTCCATCTTTGGAACGCATCGTTATCTTTGATTCCAGTGTACGTATCAGTACTCATGATCCCGCAGCTTTATATTTCAAGGATTTCATCAAGTTGGGTGAGAATCTTCCTCGCCAGACTGAAGTGGAGGAACTTTATAAGCAGGCCAATATGGATGATTTGGCTGATATCCTCTATACCAGTGGTACTACTGGTGATAGCAAGGGAGTGATGCTTACATACGAACAGTATTATGCTGCTATTAAGGCGAATGATGAGTGTGTCCCTGTTACAGACAAGGATCGTGTCATCGACTTTCTGCCTTTCACACATATCTTTGAACGTGCATGGTCTTACCTCTGCTTGAGTGAAGGCGCACGTCTTTTTATCAACACTTACCCTCATGAGATACAGGAAAGCATGCGAGAGGTTCATCCTACTTGTATGTGTAGTGTGCCTCGATTCTGGGAGAAAGTGTATATTGCTGTGAAGGCTAAGATGGATGAGGCTCCTTCGTTCAAAAAGAAACTGTTTAATCACGCTTTGGCTGTTGGCCGCAAGCGTAATGTGGAATATCTTGCCAATGGTAAGCGTCCTCCTTTGACACTTGAACTTGAATATAAGGTAGTCAATAAGACTGTCTTGAGCAAGGTGCGCAAGCAGTTGGGCTTGGAGAATCCTAATATTTTCCCTACTGCTGGTGCTTACGTGAGTCCTGAAGTTGAGGAATTCATCCTTTCTGTTGGTATCGGAATGGTGGTAGGTTATGGCTTGACCGAAAGTCTTGCTACGGTTTCCTGTGTTCATCTGGATAAGAAATTCACCATTGGTTCCGTAGGTCGTCCTATCTCTAATATTCAGATCAAGATAGGTGAAGACAATGAGGTCTTGTTGAAAGGTCCTACTATTACCACTGTCTCTTATACACATCTGACGCTGCCGACGATACTCCTTGTGTA
>CAMBBY010000446.1 GCA_945863825.1 uncultured Prevotella sp.
TCGTGGGCTCGGAGATGTGTATAAGAGACAGCCTATTATATAAGACAGGAAAGAAGACTATAGAAGTGACATCAGAAATCAGTCACAAGACCAACGTGATACTCAAGGATGGTTTGACAACTAAGGGTATTGACAAGGAAATCTATATGGCAGTCATTTCATTGGCACTGAAAGAATACCTGGAGGATGTACATGATATTGAATCCGGTATCATCACCATCAAACCAAAACAGACAAGATGGAATGCCCCGAATTTTAATAATAAGTGAAGAGTGAAGAATTCAATAGCTTTACTGATTCAAGATATAAATATTAAAGATTTAAAACTATGGCAAAGTATCAATATACTGTCAAGGGTGTCGATTACGAAGTCGAAATCCAAGACATCGAAGGCAATATCGCCAACGTGACCGTGAATGGAATCCCATTCGAAGTGGAAATGAAGCAACCTGTGAAAGCCAGTAAGCAGAAAGTGAAACTGAGTGAAGAACGAAGAGCAGAAGGAAGTGAAGAACGAAGAGTGAAGAGTGAAGAATCCAATAGCTCTTCTGCCTCTGCAGCAAGTACAAGCTCGGCACCAACGGCAGCAGCCGGTAAACCTGTGGTAGCCCCTCTGCCTGGTACTATCAACGAAATCAAGGTAAAGGTAGGCGACAAGGTGAATGCTGGAGATACGGTTGTCATCCTTGAAGCCATGAAGATGCAGAATAATATCGAGGCAGAAACTTCCGGAACCATCACAAGTATCAACGTGAACAAGGGCGATGCCGTGATGGAAGGCGATACGTTAGTAACCATTAAATAGATAGCTTATGGATTTCATCATACAAAACTTTCATGAGTTCCTGACCTATACGGGCTTTGCCAACGCCACGGCAGGAAATCTCATCATGATTTTAGTGGGAGCCATCTTCATCTGGCTCGCCATCAAGAAGGATTTCGAACCTTTGCTTCTCGTACCTATCGGACTGGGCATTATCCTTGGCAACATCCCATTCCGTGCTGACGCAGGACTCGAAATCGGTCTTTACGAGGACAACTCCGTACTCAATATTTTCTATCAGGGAGTAAAACAGGGATGGTATCCGCCACTCGTCTTTCTGGGTATTGGAGCTATGACAGACTTCTCGGCACTCATCAGCAATCCGAAACTGATTCTTATTGGAGCCGCCGCCCAGTTTGGTATTTTCGGAGCATACATGATAGCCTTAGCTTTAGGTTTCGAGCCTAATCAGGCTGCAGGTATTGCCATCATTGGTGGAGCCGACGGACCTACTGCCATCTTCCTCTCCAGTAAATTGAGTCCAAACCTGATGGGAGCCATTGCGGTTTGCGCCTACTCCTACATGGCGTTGGTGCCTGTGATTCAACCTCCTCTGATGCGCCTACTTACCACCAAGAAAGAGCGTGTCATCAAGATGAAACCAGCTCGCCAGGTAAGTCAGACCGAGAAGTTACTCTTCCCTATCATCGGTTTATTGCTTACCACTTTTATCGTACCAAGCGGTTTGCCACTACTCGGTATGCTTTTCTTCGGAAATCTCCTGAAAGAGAGTGGCAAGACAACAAGACTCGCCAAGACAGCTGGCAGTAGCCTGAACGATATCGTGGTGATGCTCCTCGGCCTGACAGTAGGATGTTCCACCCAGGCATCAGAATTTCTGACCCTCAACACGATTAAGATTTTCGCCCTTGGCGCCTTGGCATTCATTATTGCCTCAGCAAGCGGCATTCTCTTTGTAAAGCTGATGAACCTGTTCTTGCCTAAAGACAAGAAACTGAACCCGCTGATTGGTAATGCAGGCGTGAGTGCTGTACCGATGAGCGCCCGCATCTCCAACAATCTCGGTTTGGAATACGACCGCCACAACTTCCTGCTCATGCACGCTATGGGACCAAATGTGGCAGGTGTTATCGGTTCGGCAGTAGCTGCCGGCGCCTTGCTCGGCTTCCTGAATTAAAATTCTCAAATAATAAGAGGATGTGTCATAAGGCTATGATACATCCTCTTTTTCGTTTCACCAGAGATTTTCTTCATCAGACGAATAAAATTACGCCATGCACTTATGGCACACCTTTATACTATATTCATAAAAGAAATCTGGCAAGATCCGATACTCAAAATTTTGTATCGAATCTTGCCAGAAGCTATATCTGATAAAAAACTATTTCAGATTAAACAGAAAGAATTTTTAGTTTTCCCTGATAAGAAACTACGATTTTCACCTGATAACTCAGCGAACTATCAGGCATAGCCAAAACAGCTAGGTAATGAATACCCTTTTCATCAATCCCTTCAAAGAGCAAGTCGCTCAATACAGCCTGCTCCAGGAAAGAATCAGGCACTTTCTTTCCAAAATCCTTCTTTTTGAAATCATGAGAGAAAAGTTTGTTAGCACCATGGAACACATTGAGATTGATAATATTGTCGAAATAGACATTATCCACCTGCACCCCATCATCATTCATCGAACTCTTAAACACCTTGTAAGTAGTAGGATTCACCTGAACCTGTCTCTTATACACATCTGACGCTGCAGACGATACTCCTTGTGTAGATC
>CAMBBY010000447.1 GCA_945863825.1 uncultured Prevotella sp.
GTTATATAAACTTAAATATCAGAGAGTTATAAATTATTCAGTAAACACTAATTATGGAACGAATGATAAACCCTTCCGATTTTTATTTTCTTGTTCTTTATGAAGCTGTTCTGGAAGGAAATGAAACGAATGACGATTCTAAGTTTAGCAAAAGCGAACAAATCAGAGCTATAAGGTGTGTAAAAAAATGGCTGGAAAAACAATAATAGGCAGGTTCTTCTATTATAATTGAATCTACATCATTTCTCCTGTGCCGCAGAATATATAAGATGTAACAAATGCAACTATGGAATTGGTGGAAAGAATCAAATTGGTAACGGCAACCACCAGAAAGGACTCATAAAAAGGTCCCACAGATTTCACTGATTTGCACTGATTTATTTTTTTGCTTCAAAAAGATCTGTGTAAATTTGTGAAATCTGTGGGACCTTATAATCTCTGCAAGCCTTTATAATCTCAAAAAACTATTTGATCTCTGTGGGCCTATGATTTTCCTTTTTTCATTTTACGTCCCACGAAGTTCCATGCTGGCATTTTTTTCAGCGTACTTCTTATAGGCTGAATATCCCACAGCAGAAAGATAAGCAATACGGCAATGCCGATCAGACAGGTGATGCCATAGAGCTGGCGGATGCTGATCATCAGGAGTTGAGTAGCATCGTAGGGCAGCCCTCTCGACAGATTATCAGCCATCTGGTGGCGGATACCGAAACTGTACAGACCAGAGCACATCGTAGCGACCGGACCATTGCGTATGATACCAGCCATCGTCAATCCCATGAAGAAATGCTGGAATGGCATCAGCTCTTCCAGATAAATAGTCAACATACAGAAGAAGATGGCATTTCCGAAGGAGCGAAGGAAGGTAGGAAGATACAGCGCCTCGATGGGCAGATCCGGATCGATGAGGAAGTACATCATGACCGGATAACAGACCATGGCTGCCACACCTATCGTGAGCAGGCGGGTGTATTTCTGATGAAGTACCTTGCACCAGAACAGACAGAAGAGGCAACCGACAATGGCGCCTACCCATTCCACAAAGTTGAGCACATTCGTAGTGAAGGTGCCGAAATGCAGCACGCCACCCGTAAAAGCCGTTTGCAACACCTTAGGTGTACTGCCCATGAACTCCACGAAGGCGAAGAGGATGAGCAGCGGGATGAGCCGCTTGTATTTCCATGCACCCGGTTCGATGTAAGGGTGTCGGATGTGGAACATTCGCTGGATGCAGAAATATCCCGTTATGATGAAAAGCAATACATCCATCTGCATCATCTTCGAGTCGAGCCAGTTGTAATGCTCGCCGTAATTGAAGAAGAAAATGAATTCCAACATCCATGCCGACCATAGGATGCAACCTAAATAGTCGATACTGATGAA
The DNA here is from genome assembly GCA_945863825.1 of uncultured Prevotella sp. Classification (GTDB taxonomy): domain Bacteria; phylum Bacteroidota; class Bacteroidia; order Bacteroidales; family Bacteroidaceae; genus Prevotella. The sequence goes on from CAMBBY010000447.1 coordinate 1,384, forward strand.
GGGTAGGGGCTTCATGAAGCGGAAGTCGTGGGTGGTGACATACACGATGAATGCCACCAAGAGCAAAGCTCCCGTCATCGTCCAGTTGATGATGCGCCAATCCTGATAGATATAAATCAGGTGTTCGGTGACCCAAGGCGAAAGAAACATGTTGCCCAGAACGATGCAGTAGAGCAGTGGGAAGAAGATGGTGAAATCGCGCTTGGAGGTCATCCACAACTGGATGTTACTCATACACTCGAAGGTTCCGCAGAGCTTGAAGAAACCTGCGATGTAAGCGAGGATGCACATCACGGGCACCGAGTCGGTCCACATGATGAGGAAATTACAAGCTGCCACTACCAGTGCCGCATTCAGCAGAAGTTGGCGGTTGGTAAAGCGGAACTTCATCTTGAAGAGGAAGGGGAATGGCATCGCCACGCCCACCACGTTGAACATGATGATCATGAGTACGTCTTCTCTCATCAAACTGTACTCGCCCATAACCTGGCTCATGGCTCCTCCATAGATTCCGCCCGACATCAGGAAAATGAAGGCGAAGAGGAGATAAATCCAAGGCTGCAATCGGCGAGGAATATATCCATTGAACGAAGGAATCCGAAAGGGTCCCTGTAACATAGGAGGTCCTGGCATTTTCTATAGTTTATAATTGATTGTTTATAGAACTTTCTATTTAATGTGAACCTTGGCTTCAACGTTCAGTCCGGCACGGAGCAGGGCTATCTGTTTCGGGTCGTTGTCCTTGGTCAGGGCGATGCGCACAGGCACTCGCTGCTCAACCTTCACGAAGTTGCCGGTGGCATTATCTACCGGAATCATCGAGTAGGCATTGCCGGCTGCAGCAGAGAGGGCTTCTACCTTGCCGTGGAAAACAACATCAGGAATAGCATCGGCAGTAAACTCCACCTCTTTGCCCACGCTGATACCATCCATCTGGGTTTCACGATAGTTGGCCACCACCCATACATCGTTATCATCCACGATGCGGGCAAGCATCTGTCCCGGTTGTACCAACTGTCCTTCGTGGATATCCTTTCTTCCCATCACACCGTCGCAGGTTGCCACGATGACGGTGTATGAAAGGTTGAGGCGGGCAAGGTTGAGCTGGGCTTCAGCCACGCTCTCTCCGGCACGAGAACCGCCGAGCTGCTGGGTCTGTACGTTGTGTACCGAAGCT
>CAMBBY010000448.1 GCA_945863825.1 uncultured Prevotella sp.
AGATTCGCCTTAGTCTCGTGGGCTCGGAGATGTGTATAAGAGACAGTCACAGGGATGTCGAGAGTCTTTTTCAGACGCTCTTCGATGTAGAAGCACTGAGGAGCCTTGATGTCCTCCAGGTTGATACCACCGAAAGATGGGGCAATGCGCTCTACGACTTCACAGAATTTTTCTGGGTCTTTTTCGTCAATCTCGATATCAAAGACATCGATTCCACCATAAATCTTGAAGAGCAATCCCTTACCTTCCATTACAGGCTTACCGCTCATGGCACCGATATCGCCAAGACCGAGCACAGCTGTACCGTTGCTGATAACGGCTACAAGGTTACCCTTGTCTGTGTACTTGTAAACATCGTCTGGATTCTGCTGAATCTCAAGACATGGGAATGCTACACCAGGTGAATAAGCCAAACTCAAATCCGTCTGAGTATGGTATGGCTTGGTTGGCTTAACCTCGATTTTTCCAGGACGACCATTTACGTGATAGGCAAGAGCCGCCTCCTTTGTAATCTTTACCATAATAATATGTTAGTTTAAAGTTTTAAATTCTTACGATTTTTATGCATTTTGTGCACATTTCGAGATTTTTGTGCAAAGGTAATAAAAAACTAGTTAAATTGCGTAGGTTTTTTGTTTTTTTTTGTATCTTTGCACAAAAAAACTTAGACAGAGCAAAAAAATGGTCGAAATTAATGAATATCGCAAGGAATTGAAAAGTAGAATCATCGACTATGCCATGGGTGAATTTTACAAGCGTGGTGTTAGGGCTGTGAAGATGGATGAAATCTCACAAGGGCTTCATGTGTCTAAGCGTACCGTATATGAAATATTTGGTGATAAAGAGGAACTGCTCCTTGCTGGCTTGAAAATCAAAAGCCTGGAGATGAGGGAAAAGTTAGAGACCTACTCCTGCAATGTGGCTCATAATGTAGTGGATATTATCGGCTATTTCTATAAGCTGCAGATGGAGGTGAATAGTATGGTGGGGGTTGCTTTTTATGAGGAAATTCACCGTATGCCTCGGGTGATCGAGTTTTTCAAGCAGGAGCATGAACGCGAATTTGCGGATAGGGTAAAATTCCTGAAAGCGGGTGTAGAGGAAAAGCTCTTTCGTCAGGATATTGACTATAGCCTTACGATGGAACTTCTCAGTGCCTCTATGAGTGAAATTATGCGTAACCAGATCTACAAGAAGTATAGTATGCAGCAGATATTTGATAACTTTTTCTTGGTTATCATACGTGGATTCTGTACAGAGCGTGGTGCGGCATTGTTGAATAAGGTTATCGAATAGTCAGTCTGTTCGGTAACCTTTGTTCGTATATATGTATTTTTTCTCCTTATATATAATTAAGGTATAGGTAATAACTCAGATAATATATGTAAATCATGAAGATAGTTTTGATAGGGGCTGGTAATCTGGCCACCAACTTGGGAAAGGCACTTCTCTCTGCAGGACATGATATCGTGCAGGTTTTTAGTAGAACCGTGGAGTCGGCTACTGCCTTGGCTCAGATTGCAGGAGGGGCATCTGTGACGGATATAGAACAGGTACGTGCGGATGCCGATCTGTATGTGGTCTCCGTAAAAGACTCGGTTTTGGGCGAATTGCTGCCACGACTTTGTAAGGGGAAGGAAACCAAGGTGTTCCTGCATACGGCTGGTTCTATGGATATGAACGTCTTTGAGGGCATGGCTATCCATTATGGTGTGTTTTATCCGATGCAGACTTTCTCTAAAAGCAAGGAAGTGGACTTTTCTGAGATTCCTTGTTTTATAGAGGCAAATGATGACTATGCTCATACCATGATAGCTGATATGGCGCATGAATTGAGTGGGAATGTGTATGAATTGTCGAGTGCTGACCGTAAGTACTTGCATCTCTCAGCCGTCTTTGCCTGCAATTTTGTCAACCACTGTTATGCTATCAGTGAGAAAATCCTGGCAGATCATGGTATCCCGTTTGATGTGATGCTACCGCTGATAGATGAGACGGCCAGGAAAGTACATGAACTTTCTCCAAGAGAGGCACAGACGGGACCTGCCGTACGGTTTGACGAGAATGTGATTCGTATGCAGGCAGCCTTGCTGAAGAATCAGCCTCAGATCAAGGATATTTATGAGCGTTTGAGCTTAGGTATCCATCGTTTTAGTAAGAAATAGAAGTTAAAAAGATATGATAAATTATGACTTAGATAAGATCAAGGCCATTATCTTTGATGTAGATGGTGTGCTTTCTCGTCAGACAATAACCCTTTCTTCTGCTGGTGAGCCTTTGCGTACGGTGAATATCAAGGATGGATATGCCATCCAGTTGGCGCAGAAATCAGGTTTGCGCATAGTGATACTCACGGGTGGAAAATCGGAGGCCATCCGTCTTCGCTATGAGGGATTGGGTGTAGAGGATATCTATATGGGTTGTGCTGTTAAAATCAAGACCTATCGTGAGTTTCTGGAGAAATATCAGTTGACGAACGAGGAAATCATCTATGTAGGCGCTGTCTCTTATACACATCTGACGCTGCCGACGATACTCCTGTGTAGATCT
>CAMBBY010000449.1 GCA_945863825.1 uncultured Prevotella sp.
CTATTTATATATATAACACACATCATCTACCTATACTTTCCCATATTTTATATCTTTTATATCCATATTACATACAGATTTCTCCAATATCCCCAGTTTTTATCTTATTTTTCAGTCAATCTTTCAAAATGAATGAAATTTTATTTATTTTGCTTGCAAAATGTAATCAAAACAACTATTGTTTCTTTTAATTTGATATTTATTGTCTTTATGTAGTACAAAATGAAACCATTTCTTTTCTTAATCTATCAAAAAGTAGTAATTTTGCACCCAAAATATAGCAAAATGATATTTTAAGCTAAAAGGATAGCATGAAATAAGCTATGAGATTGTGTTATAAATAACCGTAAAAGAAAGGAAAGATATTATGTGTGGATTCGTATCTATCTTCAATATTCAGGAACAAACTCCTGAATTGAGACAGCAGGCACTCCGTATGAGTCAGAAGATTCGTCATCGTGGACCAGACTGGAGCGGCATTTACTGTGGTGGCTCAGCCATCTTGGCACATGAACGACTCAGCATCGTAGATCCAGAGTCTGGTCGCCAACCTTTGTTCTCACCTGACAAGAAACAGGTGCTTGCAGTGAACGGCGAAATCTACAATCATCAGAATATCCGTGCTCGATTTGCTGGCAAATACCAGTATCAGACTGGTTCCGACTGCGAGGTGGTGCTTTCACTCTATCGTGAAATGAGACAGGATAGCGACTTCGCTAACTTGATTTACACCGATGAGGATGCCATTCATGCTCGCATCTGCAAGATGATAGAACAACTCAACGGTATCTTTGCTTTCGCACTCTACGATGCAGAGAGAGATGAATTCCTCATCGCCCGCGACCCTATCGGTGTGATACCACTCTACATCGGATTTGATACAGATGGTAAGGTGCTTGTTGCCTCTGAACTCAAGGCACTCGAAGGACAGTGTGATCACTACGAACCATTCCTCCCTGGACATTATTATTATAGTAAGACTCCGGGCATGAAACGTTATTATACACGCGACTGGTTTGAATACAGTACCATGCTCAAGGAATATCATATAGATGAAAGCAAGTCTGCCGAAGAACAGATGGCTGAGGCAGAGATGGAGGATAGAAAACAGGCTGAGGCTACAGGCGGAAAAACTGCGGTGCAGGAAATTCATGATGCACTCGAAGCTTCTGTCAAGCGCCAGTTGATGAGCGATGTTCCTTATGGCGTACTCCTCAGTGGCGGTCTCGATTCATCTGTCATCTCTGCCATCGCACAGAAATACAGTACTTATCGTATTGAGAATGGTGAACAGACCAAGGCTTACTGGCCACGTCTGCACTCCTTTGCTGTAGGACTGAAAGGTGCACCAGACCTTGCTAAGGCTCGCCTCGTAGCAGAGCACATCGGTACCGTGCATCATGAGATCAACTATACCATACAGGAAGGTCTGGATGCCATCCGTGATGTCATCTATTTCATCGAGACCTACGATGTGACAACCGTTCGTGCATCTACCCCGATGTATCTGTTGGCAAGAGTCATCCGCAGTATGGGTATCAAGATGGTGCTCTCCGGTGAGGGAGCAGATGAGGTATTCGGAGGATATCTCTATTTCCACAAAGCACCGAATGCCAAGGCTTTCCATGAGGAAACGGTCAGAAAACTTGGTAAACTCTATCTCTACGACTGTCTGAGAGCCAACAAGAGTCTGGCAGCCTGGGGTATCGAGGGCCGTGTACCTTTCCTCGACAAGGAATTCCTGGATGTGGCTATGGGCATGGACCCTGCCTTGAAGATGTGTCCGGGCAAGACCATCGAGAAGAAAGTAGTTCGTGAAGCCTTTGCTGATTTGCTGCCAGAGGAAGTAGCATGGCGACAGAAAGAGCAGTTCTCTGATGGAGTAGGTTACTCCTGGATAGATACGCTGAAGCAGATTACCGCTTCTGCCGTGAGTGATGAGCAGATGGCACATGCCGCCGAGCGATTCCCTATCAATCCTCCACAGAACAAGGAGGAGTACTATTACCGTTCTATCTTCGCTGAGCATTTCCCAAGCGACAGTGCTGCCAAGAGTGTGCCAAGTGTACCAAGCGTAGCCTGCTCTACAGCCGAAGCCCTTGCCTGGGATGCTTCTTTCAAAAACCAGAACGACCCAAGCGGACGAGCTGTTGCCGGAGTTCACGAGAAAGCGTATAAATAAAAGTGAAGAGTGAAGAACGAAGAGTGAAGAATTCAAGTGAAGAATCATTTAACATTCAACATTCAACATTAAAATAGATAGTTATAAATAACCGATATAAAACGAACAAGAAATGGAAAAAGGATTGTACAGTTCAGCCTATGAGCACGATGCGTGTGGCGTAGGTATGGTGGTTAACATCCACGGAAACAAGAGCCATGAGCTGGTCGATAACGCCTTGAAAGTTCTCGAAAATATGCGCCACCGTGGTGCTGAGGGAGCCGACAACAAGACGGGTGATGGCGCTGGTATCATGCTCCAGATTCCACATGAGTTTATTCTTCTTCAGGGTATCCCAGTACCAGAAAAAGGTAAATATGGTAC
>CAMBBY010000450.1 GCA_945863825.1 uncultured Prevotella sp.
ACTCCTACAAAAGATCAGGTTACCAACGTTGGAACTGTAACAGCTGATGGTGATGTCGTGTTGAAAACCAATGGTGGTGGTATGAACATTTATAGCATCAAGGTTGAGACTGTAGGTGGCGGATCTACCGTTACTCCTGGTTCTACCGACAAAATTACCAATGCCGTTGCTCGTAACAGCAAGGTCAATCAGATGTATGTTACCACCAATGCTGGTGATGTGAAGTATTATAATACAGCCGACTTGACAAGTGTGAAGTTCGAAGGTGACAAGACCATCATTGCTCCTAAGTCTGGTGCAGAGAATGATGAGTACAATGCTTCTGTTCAAGCCATCAGCTTTGCTAAGAAGGCCGATCAGGGCGAAAGTGGTGATATTGACAATCCTGCAGGTGTGATTCAGATTACTGAGGCAAAGGGCTGGCAGGAGTCTGCCTACCTGAAGTGGGCTCCATTCGAGGGTGCTTCTTCTTATAATGTATATGTAGATGGCAAGAAGATTGATGCTCAGTTGATTCGTCAGTATAAATCTTACTATCGTGCAGATGTTCTCGGTTTGAAGGCTGGTACTTATTCTGTAAAGGTTGTTCCTGTCAATGCCGAAGGTACAGAGATTGCTGGTGCCAATACAGCTTCTAACTTGGTAGTAAAGAGCTACAATCGTGAGGGCTTTGCTCATTTCAAATATGATGGTGTAGGTGCTTATAATAATGATGGTACTTTGAAGGCTGGTGCTAAGGTTCTGTATATTACAGCCAAGACAGCTAAGACCGTTTCTACAACCGTCAATACAGGTAAGCCAGAGACGATTACAGGTCTTCAGGCTATTATTGATGCTTACCAAAAGGGTGAGGATACAACTCCTATCGTCTTCCGAATCATCGGTAAGGTAAGCCTTTCTGACTTGGATCACACTTCAAGTTCTGAAGAAGGTTTGCAGATTAAGGGTAAGGGTGCTCACTCTGTAATGAACATGACTTTCGAAGGAGTCGGTGATGATGCTACTGTATATGGATTTGGTTTCTTGCTTCGTAATACCAAGAGTGTAGAGTTCCGTAACTTTGCTATCATGCGTTGCCTGGATGATGCAATGTCTCTTGATACTGATAACTCTCATGTATGGATTCACAACATGGATTTCTTCTATGGCAAGAAGGGTGGCGCTGCTGACCAGGCTAAGGGTGATGGTACTGTAGATATGAAGGATGACTCCCAGTATATAACTGTAGCATACAACCGCTTCTGGGATAATGGTAAGGCTTCTATGTGTGGTATGAAGAGTGAATCTGGTCCTAACTATATCACTTATCACCACAACTGGTTTGACCATTCTGACTCTCGTATGGCTCGTATTCGTACCATGAGTGTTCACATGTACAACAACTACTATCAGCACAATGATGTTTATGGTATTGGTGCAACCAGTGGCTCAAGTGTGTTCATGGAGTCTAACTACTTTGATGCTACCAAGCGTCCTATCATGAGTTCTCTGCAGGGTACTGATGCCAAGGGCGATGGTACTTTCTCTGGTGAGAATGGTGGTTTGATTAAGGCATACGGCAATGTATTTGCCAACAAGCCTGAAAACTTCAGCTATATCCCATACTCAGAAAACAATACAAGCTTCGATGCCTACGAGGTTTCTGATCCAAGTGAGCAGGTTCCTACAAGCGTAAAGACTTTGGTAGGTGGTACTTCTTACAACAACTTCGATACCAATCCAAGCCTCATGTATGCATACGCTGCAGATAAGGCAGAAGATGTTCCTTCTATCGTAGAAGGCTTCTATGGCGCAGGTCGTTTGAATCATGGTGACATTGATTTCGTTATTCCTGATGAGACAGTCGTAACAAATGGTCATCAGCAGCCATTGCCTGCTTTGGCAAGCATTCTCGACTCTTATGCTTCTGGTGTTGTTAAGGTGTTCGGTGAGAGCAATGCTTCTGGCGATGGTGGCACAGTAAATCCTACTCCAGATCCTACCCCAGATCCAACTCCAGATCCAACTCCTGATACTCCAGATGCTCCAGTTATTGAGGGTACAGTAACTTGCAGCTTTGCAGCTGATGGTACTCTTTCAAATAGTGCATTTGCTTTGACAGGTACAAAGAAAAATGTAAGAAAGGAGAGTACCACAATAGAAGGTGTTACTTATTCCGCAAGTCTTAAGATGGAAGAAGGTACAGAAGTATCTTTCACCACATCTCAGAAGATGACTCTGTATGTATATTATGGCGTTTCTGGTACAAAAACTAATGTAAAGGTAGATGGCGTAAAGCAGGCAGGAGCTCCTACAACAGTTGTGCTTGAGGCTGGTGCCCATAAGATTACAAAGGGTGATGCAACTACAATCGCTCTCATCAAACTTGTACCTGTAACAGAATAATAAACATGTTTTTCCCAATGAGGGAAGGAAATATAACGTGAAACAAACTAAGGGCTGTCTTTTCATGATGAGGACAGCCCTTTTTCTCAAAGGAATAAATTAATTAGTGTTTACTGAATAATTTATAACTCTCTGATATTTAAGTTTATATA
>CAMBBY010000451.1 GCA_945863825.1 uncultured Prevotella sp.
TCATCGCATACGCCAAGGTGTTTGCCAGAAAGAGCAAGGTGCAGGATAAGGAAACTTTTACTTTCGCCGAGAGCCTGAAGGCATGGAGTGTTTACCTCTTTATATTGATATTCATCCTGGTTTCCGGAGCACTCTGTCCTCCGGTCAATGCTTTCTTCAAGAGTCATCTGGTGAGTGCGGTTCATCTGCCTGTGCTCGATAGCACCTTTAAGTTTGGCTGGATTTCCAATGCGGGCTTGATGCTCTTCCTGGGTGCTACGATCGGTGGATTGATACAAGGGTTGAGCCTCAAGAGACTGATGGTGATTCTTGCCCGTACCACGGTGAATCTGCGCAAGACGGTGGTGACCATCTGTTCGCTGATAGCTCTGGCAAGTGTGATGAACTATTCGGGAATGATTACTTCCATCGCCTCAGGTCTGGTGGCTGTAACGGGTGATTTCTATCCTCTGGTAGCGCCGATGATTGGTGCCATCGGAACCTTCGTAACGGGTTCTGATACCTCCTCGAATATCCTCTTTGCCAAACTCCAGGCTCATGTAGCCAACCAGTTGGGCATGACGGGACAGAGCACATTCTTTGGTATGGAGGGCGGTCAGGAGAACTGGCTGGTTGCTGCCAATACCACGGGAGCCACGGGTGGCAAGATGATCAGTCCGCAGAGCATCGCCATCGCTACTGCAGCCTGCGATATGGAGGGAAAGGATGGAGAGATTCTCCGTTCGGCTATCCCTTACGCCCTGTTGTATATCGTATTGGGCGGACTGATGGTTTACTTCGGTTGCTGATATTCTTTTCCTTATAAAACAAAACTGTCCTCATCTGTTATCTCAGATGGGGACAGTTTTGTTTATAAATTGGCATTAAAGCCTTAAATCATTTAAGATTTCCATCATTTACGCATGTCTCTTTTCGAAAGCGAGACTGTGGTCGTGAAGGTCGATATCATGCTTAGACTTGCTCTTCACTACGAGCCATACACCCGAGAAAACGAGCAGGGCTGCTATCGCCTGCATACCCTTGAACACGGCGAGACCCACGATGACACTCACGCTCACCGATACCAGAGGCTGCACATAATTATATACACTCACCACGGTAGGGCGCAGCGTCTTCTGTCCGATCATCATGCAGATGTAGGCCACGAAGGTGCCGAAGAATATCACATAGCCCGTCTCCCACCAAGTGCTCATCGGAACTTCTGCGAATGGAATGGCTGATACATGACCGATGGTGAATGGCCAGATGAAGAGTGTGGCCCAGAGAAACATCCACTTGTTGATGGTGAAGAGGGAATACTTCGACAGCAGATTCTTGAAGAGCGAGAGGTAGAGCGCAAAAGAGAGCTGAGCCGACATACAGAGCAGATCGCCCCAAATGTTGCCCACCTTCGCATTGCCCGCCGTGGCACTTGTCAGGATGATGATGCAGGCACCTGCACAGCCCGTCAGCACACCGAGCGCTTTCTTCCAGGTGATAGGTTCCTTCAGGATGAAGAAGGAGAGAATCATCGCAAAGATAGGCATCGAAGTAGTCATGATGCTGGAGTTGCTCGGAGAGGTCATGTTCAGTCCGATGGTATAAGAACACTGGTTGAAAACGAGGGCGAAAAGTCCTGCTGCAGCAAACATGAAGATATCTTTTACCGGTACGTGCTCCTTCTTGGTGAAGAGAGAAGCGAGCCAGAAGAGAATGGCACCGCCCAATACACGGAAGCTCACGAGGTCGATGCCGTCGATGCCGTGGAGCATGGCATCCTTGCCTACAGGAGCCATCAATCCCCAGAATGCACCGGAGCAGAAAAGACACAGGTGGGCGATGAGAGGTCGTTTGTTATCCATTTTTCTTTATTTATATTAAATTAGTCGATATTTATCGTTAAAATCGGGTGCAAAGGTACTAATTTTCAAGGAATTTTGCTATATTTGCGGTAGAAAATTTTAAAATAGGAGATGTTCTTATGCAGAAATACGCTGATTATATCAAACAGATTGAGATAGACTCTCTCTGGAGTGGTACCAAACATATTCTTTGGAACCTCGACCGCCGTGTCAATATCCTGAGTGGTGTAAACGGCGTGGGCAAGAGTACTATATTAAATAAGGTGGTAAAGGGTCTGGCGGCTGGCGGCGAATTCCCTAGTCACATGATCAAGGGCGTGCATCTGAAGGTGGAGCCGGAGGAGGCAAAGTGGATTAGATATGATGTAATCCGATCGGTAGATAGACCACTGATGAATGCCGAGATGATCAACAAGATAGACCTTACCCTGGTTACCGAACTCGACTGGCAGCTCTTCCAGCTGCAGCGCAAGTATCTGGATTATCAGGTGAACATCGGCAACCGCATCATCGCCGTGCTTCAGAGTGGCGAATCGGATGCTGCCTTCAAGGCTCAGCAGCTGAGCGAACCGAAGAGAATGTTCCAGGATATAGTAGATGGTCTTTTCAAGGATACCGGCAAGACTATCATCCGTACAGCCAACGAAATCCGCTTCAACCAGATAGGTGAGCAGCTCTCGCCTTATCAGCTC
>CAMBBY010000452.1 GCA_945863825.1 uncultured Prevotella sp.
ACACAAGGAGTATCGTCGGCAGCGTCAGATGTGTATAAGAGACAGGCTCATGCAGCGACTCTACAAGCAGCAGAAGTTGGGCGATGACAAGTTTGAGCCTCTCTTCCTTTATATCTTCTTCGGTATTCTGGTAGGTGCACGTCTCGGTCATTGCCTCTTCTACCAGCCTGAGTATTTCCTTACGCAATGGGATCACTTCATCGAGATGCTGATACCTATGCACCACATGCCGGATGGCAGTTGGAAACTTACAGGATATGAAGGACTGGCGAGCCACGGAGGTGTATTCGGAATGTTTGTTGCCATCTGGCTCTACTGCCGCAACATGAAGGTAAAGGGCTGGGTAGTGCTCGACAATATGGGTATTGTCTCCGGTATTGCAGCCATGTTTATCCGTCTGGGTAATCTGATGAATTCAGAGATTATCGGCAAGGTGACTGATGTGCCTTGGGCATTCATCTTTGTTCGTGAAGATCAATACCCTCGCCATCCAGGACAGCTCTATGAAGCCATCGCCTACCTCATCATCTTCTTACTCATTCTCTTCATCTATAAGAAGAAAGGTCCTAAGAGTGTGGGTACTGGCCTATATTTCGGTCTCTGTCTCACCCTCATCTTCGCCTTCCGTTTCTTCATCGAATATACAAAGGAGATTCAGGTGGCATTTGAGGCTGGACTTCCTATGGATATGGGACAGATATTGAGTATCCCACTCATTCTTCTGGGAGTTTGGAGCATCGCCTCCAGCTTTAAGAGAGCAAAGGCTCAGGAAGAAAAACAAGAGAAATAGGACTTGTTTGGGTCTTGTTATGTCATCGCGGATAGTAGTATTTACTTTGCCGAGGCAGTAATACTTACTTTGTCAATGCAGTAGCATATAGGAACCATTTTCAATTTTAACCATACAGTTAGAACTGTTTTTCTATAAAAAAAGAAACTCTCCCTTGCAGGAATCCAATCCTGAACAAGGGAGAGTTTTTATTTTCAATTCATCATTATCTACTTCTTATCTTCCCATCAAAATCTTCTTGATTTCGTTGAGTTTATTCAAAGCCTCTACCGGTGTGAGATTATTGATGTCCAAACCCAATATCTCATCGCGTATCTGACTCAAAACCGGATCATCAAGCTGGAAGAAACTGAGTTGTACTCCATCCTTCGGTTCATCCAGATGCTGCATATTAGGTTTGCCGGCAGCACCCACACCCGCATTGTCATCCTCCAGTTGTTTCAGTATAACATTGGCACGATTTACTATGCTACGAGGCATACCGGCTATTTCAGCCACATGAATACCAAAAGAGTGCTCACTTCCACCCGGTTCCAACTTACGCAGGAAGATAACCTTGCCATCCACCTCCTTCACGCTTACATTGAAATTCTTGATGCGAGGAAAGTTCTTTTCCATCTCATTCAGTTCGTGATAGTGGGTAGCAAAGAGCGTACGTGCTTGCGCCTTCTTGTGCTGATGCAAGTATTCCACGATAGCCCAAGCTATTGAGATTCCATCATAAGTAGAAGTACCACGTCCTAACTCATCAAAGAGAACCAGGGAACGAGGAGAAACATTATTCAGGATATTCGCAGCCTCGGTCATCTCTACCATAAAAGTAGATTCACCAAGCGAGATATTATCACTGGCACCCACACGGGTGAATATCTTATCCACCAGACCTACTCTTGCACTCTCGGCTGGTACGAAACAGCCTACCTGTGCCAGCAGAACTATCAAGGCCGTCTGCCTTAAAAGCGCAGATTTACCGGCCATATTAGGACCCGTAATCATCATAATCTGCTGCTTTTCAGTATCGAGCAACACATCGTTTGGCACATATCGCTCACCTAAAGGCAACTGAGTTTCTATCACAGGATGGCGTCCCTGCTTGATGTCGAGCACCTCAGAATCGTCGATGACAGGACGCACATAGTGGTTTTCTTCCGATGCCTTCGAGAAGGAAAGAAGACAGTCCATACGGGCAATGAGGTTGGCATTGATTTGTATCTGAGGAATATACTCTTGCATCGAAGCTATCAGTTCATTGAAGAGTTGGGCTTCGAGAATCAAAATTTTCTCATCGGCACCGAGAATCTTCTCTTCATATTCCTTCAGTTCCTGAGTAATATATCGCTCTGCCTGAGCAAGCGTCTGCTTGCGAATCCAGTCTTCAGGCACCTTGTCCTTGAAGGTATTGCGCACCTCTAAATAATAGCCAAATACATTATTATAACCCACTTTCAGGCTGGAAATACCTGTTTTCTCTATCTCACGCTCCTGTATTTTGAGCAGATAGTCCTTACCATGCCGGCTGATGGAACGCAGATCGTCCAATTCTGCATTGTAGCCATCAGCGATAACATCGCCCTTATTGATAAGCTGCGGAGGATCCGGCTGGATTTCCTTTGCTATCCGTTCTTTCAGCGTTTCACAGAGATTGAGTTGCTCACCCACTCGCTGCAAGGCTTCATTCTTGGCATGTTGACAAGCCACCTTGATTGGCTGGATAGCCTCCAAGGCATGTTGCAATTGCA
>CAMBBY010000453.1 GCA_945863825.1 uncultured Prevotella sp.
GAGATTCGCCTTAGTCTCGTGGGCTCGGAGATGTGTATAAGAGACAGTACACAAATCAACTTCAAATATCATGAATATACGCTGAGCCAAGTTGAAAATACAGAAAGCGAAGTACGCGCTATCACACTTGACCGTAATCGTAACTATTGGGATGGATTTATCTCTGGATATTTAAAGATTAGCAATGACCAGCATCAGAAGCTTGGCTACATCACCCCAAGTGGTCAATTATCACAAACACCAGTTCAGTTCTCCACCTGTGGCATCTATGCACTCTACGAAGACAGTCAGGGATACATGTGGATAGGAACAAAGGGAGACGGGCTCTATCTTTTGAAAGACGGAGAATTGCAGCATTTCACCCATAATCCGGCAGACCCATACTCTCTGCCTGATGATAGAATCTATGATATTGTAAGCGATAGACAAAACAGAATCTGGATTGCGACTTTTGGAGGATTGGCTATTGCAGAAAGAGTGAACGGCACCTATCGCTTCATTTCAAACAGAAATAAACTCAACTGGTTCAAGAATGGGCTCTACCAAAGATTACGCCGAATTACATGTACCAACAAAGGTACCATATTAGTAGCAACAACCGACGGACTTGTTACATTCTCCGACGAATTCAAGGATTATTCCAAGATTAAATTCTATCATTCTAATCATATTATAGGTGATACGGCTTCCCTCATGGCAAGCGATGTCAACTATACATTGGTCCGTTCTAACGGAGATACTTATATCTCTACATTAGGTGGTTGTCTGCAAATTACAACCAGTAAATCATTATTAGAAAATAATATAAGAGTCGAATTCGTCAAGAATATCAACCTGGACGAAGGTATCGTACAGAGTATGATAGAAGATAATGCAGGAAATATCTGGATTATCAGGGAATCCAGTGTCGATAAATTCAATCCAAGCACAGGAAAAATAGATGTTTTTGGGCCAAACGATTTTGATTTCCACATGACGTTTACAGAATGCCGCCCATTCCACGATCCTTCTACAGATCAAATCACATTAGGAACACCGATGGGAAGTATTACCTTCAATCCAAAGGTACTCAATAAGACTACCTATCAACCGAAAATACTGTTTACCTCTCTGCACTTCAACGGAGAGGCTCATACCATTCCTATCCTGCATAGGCCAAATCTGGTCATTCCTTCAGACAAGCGAAATCTGACCATTACCTTTGCAGCACTTGACTATACCAGAAAGTATCAGGCATACTATGCATATCGTCTGGATGGTCATACACCAGAAGGCGTATGGATTCCATTAGGAAGTCAAAATATGATTGGCTTCAACCGCATTTCTCATGGTAAATACATCCTCAAGGTAAAAGCCACCAATACACATGGAGTCTGGGGTAAATATATCGCAGAACTCCCGATAGAAATCGAACCCACTTTCTGGGAGAGCATATTGGGAAAAGTCATTCTTTTCATATTGTTCATCTTAGGTCTTGGATTAGTGTTCTATATGTATAACAACCGACAAATACAAAAACTCAGCCATGATATGAGTGTACTGAAGAACCATTTCTTCAGCAATGCTTCACACAAATTGAGAACCCCTCTCTCTCTGATAGGCGGTCCAATAACAGAAGTGCTGGAAAATGAAGAAGGACTCTCAGAAGAAGGCAAAAACCTCTTGACATTGGTTCAGAGAAATGCCAGAGAGATGTACCAGATGGTCAACCAAATGCTGAAGTTTGACAACAATAGCAATTTCTATGAAGATGGAGGTCTTGACAAAGATTCTCATGCAATCCACGAAAATGGAGAGATAGAAGACTCAAATGCCAAGAACTACATAGAAGATGTAGCTTTAGACTCAGCTGAGGAATTCGAAAAGGGAGCAAAAGAAATCACCATACTCGTGGTAGAAGACAACGCGGACCTACGCACCTTCCTGGATACTATTCTGAAAAAAGACTACAATGTGTTGCTTGCAGAAAATGGAAAGAGAGGTCTTGAAATGGCACGCAAATTTGTACCAGACTTCATCTTAACTGATGTTACCATGCCTGTCATGGACGGAATCACCATGGTACACTACATCAAGCAGGACAGCAATATCTCCCATATTCCAATCATCATACTCTCTGCCAAGGCCAGTCTGGAAGACCACCTCAAGGGATTTGAAGAAGGAATCGATGGTTATCTGACCAAACCATTCTCTGCCACTTACCTGAAAGGCAGAATTGAAGCGGCCATCAACTATCGCAAGAGTCTGCAACAAGAATTGCTCAGAAACATTCATGTTGGAGACGAAACGCAAACGAGTCATAACACGACTGTTCAAAACAAAACAGAGGAGCCTCAACGTATTACGATCGGCGAATCTACCATCAGCATACAGGATCATACCATCAAGAAAGTGCTGAAGTTTGTCTTGGAAAACATTTCTGATCCAGACATGAAGATCGACGATATTGCACAGGCCATGGGCTGTCTCTTATACACATCTGACGCTGCCGACGATACTCCTTGTG